>JAJDAB010000445.1 GCA_029262095.1 Candidatus Hydrogenedentota bacterium | reverse complement strand
ATTCGACACCGCCAACTTCACGAAAAGCATTAAGTTGGATCATCATTGGAACTGCACTACTCGTAACCCTGCTAATGATCGCGTCCGAACTTCCCGCTCTCAACGTACATTCCCCGAACGGAAATTTGATTTGGTTGCTCGGAACGGTCGTCCCAAATGAGCCACCGGACGAAGATCACGTATTGCGCGTGGAACTCCTGCCCGAAGGAGATGAACCGCCCCGCGTCTACGACATCTCACTAGACGGGCACAACGATTGGGCTTCATTTCCCCCTGAGAGCAACATTCGAATTCAGGTGGAACAAAACGACGCTGGCAACATTAAGCGGATACTTCGGGTAGAGCCCGTTATTGAGACGGAAGCCGACACGACTAGTCCTCAAGTTCAAGCCCCACCCGAATGAGTTTCCGATTCGGAGCGTCGTTTGCCCAGCTTGCCGTAGGGTCGATATACTTTCGCTGAACGTTGCCGCGTCATCCTTGGGCAACGCGAAACAGCCATAGGTTTGACCCATCACATGTTGGAATCCGGAGAACTTCGGGATATTTTTGATCGCACGGAAATTGTGCGCAAGCCAACGTATGGCATTGTGACGGGGTATCACGCCCTACCCTATATCTGCTTGGGCGACTCGTTGGAATCCGGCTCAAGAACGACGGAGGTGCGGGGCAAAGTCCACGTATCGCCTCGATTCGTAATTCGACCATCGGAATATGAACCCAGCTACGAAGAGATTTTCGGCGCAGACAACGTTGATGATTCATTGGCAGGCCGTGTTTTCGGATTCTGTGGATTTCGCGGACGCCCGGTGGAATGCAACTCCGAAGAGCTTCGCGTGAGCAACCTCGACGTTTCGGTAGACCAAGCACTTTCCCGAGCGCTCGATGATCTGGCACGGCACGAAGACATTACGACTGGCGTTTTTCTCACGCCAAACAGTCAGTATTTCCCAGTATCGATCGAACGGTTCATTTCGTCGGTATTGGAAGACGAATTTAGGGCGTAAGAGGTACCAATTATGAAGAGTGCATATGAACTCGCGATGGAACGCTTGAATCAGGACAGCGGACCACTAAAATCGCTAACGAACGAACAACGAGATCAAATCGCTGAAGTCGACCGAAAATATGATGCGAAAGCCGCCGAAGAAAAGCTGGGTATTGAGGCCAGGGCCGCTGCCGCACCATTCGAAGAAGCCATGCAGATTCGATCGTCAATCGCTTCAGCGCTTGCCTCGATCGAAGAGCACCGCGAACGCGACAAGCAGAAGATTTGGGATGAAGCATCGGGTTGATCATATTCTATCCGTGGCCCATCGATTCTGCTCGGCAAACCACCCTGGTTAACACCTCCCTTACGCCGCTATGCAAGTCGTAACGACACCCCGGCTACGCTGGTTCTCGGGCTGGAAACTTTTTGTATTCACCCTGATCATCTTGGGTGCAGCAATCTGGCTAGACAGCCGAATCAAATCGCAAGCGCCAATGCTGGGCTTCTGCCCACCAAGCGCGGACGCGATTCTCTACAGCGCCGATTTGGGTGAATTCTGGAGCGAAGCACTCAATACCGACCAGATTCAACGCATCCGCGCGGAATGGCGCCGTGCGGGATCCGGAATTGAATTGGATTTCCACAATCTAACGGGCGTACGACCGACGCCTTCTCGATGGCGGCTTTGGATGGGCCAACGGCTTCTCGCCGCGAACACACCGCAGGGATATGGCGTTTGCACCTACCCCGGGTTATTGATGCGCGGCGCATCGAAATTGCACAGTTGGGTTCGCGACCCAATCGACGCGAACGGCGTTCGAGCCTATGGCGAAATCTACTTTGCTTGGCGTGAAGGTTTCCTGATTGCCTCGAAAAGCCCCGAATATGTTCGCGCGTCACTGGCGGCCGACCCGGTCGCCATGAAATCCAATCTACCCGCTCGCGCCGTGGTCTACGAATCGCGTGTGGACCCCGTGGTATCCCTCGAGATTCATGCCGCAGACGAATTCCCGATTTACGGGCGGTTGGCTTCAACCATCAGCCCGCGGTCGGCACCGATGACGTTGCCCAATGCGCTGACTAAGCCGCCTATGGCTTCCTGTTCGGCGTCCGATTGGGAAGACATTGCATCGCTACTTAACGTTGTCGACGAAGCATTGCTGCAATCGGGATACTGGGAAGAAATTCGCTCGGCCACCAGCGAATTGTTTGCGACCTGGAATCTTAGCGCGCCGCCTCCCTGGCAAGATGACCGGCTCGATCATTGTTCGATGATTCTAACGGGTGTCGAAGTTTCTTCCAACGTCCCCTACCCCGAATTCGCGTTCGTGGTTCGAAGCACATTGCCCGCCGTTGGCGATCACCCGCTCGCGAAGATGTTACCAACAGATGTCGAGGGAATTCCGTACGAATGGGCCGGGTATCCTGGGACGTTGTACCCTATGGCAGGTCCACAATGGGCGCCGTGTCTTGGACTGCACGGGCGCGACTGGCTCGGCGCAAGCCGGGAACGGGTTATGCGTGAGTTGACCGAAAACCTGGGAGATGGATCGCCTGTCGACGCTGACTTCACTATCCAAATTGATTGGCAACAAACATCGACGGCGCTGACAAGATTGATAACGCAGATCGAAGAATTAGAAGTGATCCCGGAGATGGATCGTGACGAAGTTCGTTCGTTTGTGATGCCAATTGCACAAGCGGTAAGGCACTTGGGGCGAACGGTAATTCTCGGAAAAAGCGAAGACGGCGCCACGACATTCGAAGGCCGGCTCGCACGCCACGTTCCGGAACCAACACCATGAGGACAATCGCTCCATGGACATTGCTCGTCCTCATGATGCAGGTTCTGATCAGTGGATCGCCGTTGGCTGCGCCGGATTCCGATGCGGAATCGCTATTCGGTCCCGCAGACCTCGCTTCGATTGCGGGTGAGGGACGTCTGACGGTCGGCGTTAATCAAAGCGGACGGCTAACGACGTGCCGCTGGCCGAGCCCTGGGTACAACGAACACCTAGCGTACGCAACACGTTCACGATCCGAACCGCTCCTCGGCGTTGAACGGTGGCACGGGGCAGCGTGGGCACTGGAACTTGACGGGCAACGCATTTGGATTCATGACGACCGCTGGACGCATCAACAAGTCGAAACCAGTTTGCCGTCCACGATCACGATCGAATCGGTTTTGAAAGGACGCGATATTCGCCTACTGCAACAGATTGCCGTTGCCCCGGACGGGCATTCGTTTGTAACCCGTATAACATTGCAAGGAACATTTGATACGCCACCCACCGCATATTGGTACGCCAACTACAGTCCATCGACCCGGCTGATTCCGCACGTTCCAATCAGGCCGAAAACTATGGTCGACTTTGCCGCATTCATCGATCCAAATCTCGGTACGATCTGTCACTTTCGGCCAGAAGACCCATCGTCTCATGTGTGGCGAGCAGCGCGTGCGCTTGCGGATGAGCCTGCGCAAAGCGAGGATTGGCCCGAGTTTCCGGGAGGCCGATACATCATTTACGGCACGCCAAACAACGTGACAAGTCGGACGGTTGGGCCGGAACAGGGTCCTGCGTCCGTCGTCGACCAGGTCAGTGCTGGATCACTCAGCAGTCAACTTAGTTTTGTGGGCCAATCTGCTTCCGCAATTGCGATGAATCTAACGAACGAAAACGACGGCTATACCGCGACCATCTATACCGCATTCGGGACTAACTACGCCGAAGCCGCGCAGCGGTATGCTGCAGCAAGTGCGAACCGAGTGGAATTCAATACGAATGCGATCGATCCCGATGAATCCGACGCGGCTGATGTAATGCGCCGTGCCGTGTCCACGATTCACACGTGCACCGACGCTGAAACCGGATCCGTAGTCCGCGCTCCTACCAATACACCACCACTCGCAATTGATTGGCCACGTTATGGGATATGGATCGCTCTTGCGCACGACGCCGCGGGCGATCACAATCGTGCCACGCGAATCCTGACATTCTACGTCAGCCACGTGCGCAAGCAGATTCGGGGCGATCTACCAATCGGATCGATAGCTGCAGGCTTATACACAAACGGAGTCGAAGCCACACCTGAGGCCATGATCGATGCGGCAGCCGCCGGCCGGTTACTTTGGGCTCTCGCACGGCACGCAACGTACTTGGAAAACGACCAATTGCGACCCTACTACCAGGGCATCTGGGAAAGCGTAAATGCAACGGCCGACTTTCTCGTCCAATGGCGTGAACCCGGTGGCCGCGGACCACTATACACCTTCGACTACGAATCAATGCACGATCGCCGGACCACCGAACTTTACGTCGCAAGCTATCTAGGGGTCAACGCGGCGAACCGTATCGCCAATGCCCTTAGCGATCCGCGCCCGGATTGGAATCAGGCGGCTGAAGAATTGAAAGCGGCCCTGCAGTTTCACGCGATGTACAACGATGCTGAAATCGCAACAGCGAACCCCGGCATCTTATACGACACACGAATGGCACCTGGCCTAGATACAGACGAATGGGCAATCGTCATCCGGCGGATGTTGGCTGCTACAGGCGATCGCACCAGTATCGTCGAATTGGAGGCGTTGTGTAAGCTCGTGCTGTCAGCCAGAGACATTCCCGAAGAACTGCGAGTCGAAATCATCACGAGAGTGAAGCGTCACCTCGATCGCGAGACGC
>JAJDAB010000444.1 GCA_029262095.1 Candidatus Hydrogenedentota bacterium | reverse complement strand
GGTCCCACTTCGAGCCTTCGTAACTCCCGTAACGGCCCCGCTCCTCCGCCAACTCCGAAGAAGCAAGAATCGAGTAGTACGCAATCATTTCCGAACTGCTGTCCGCAAACTCGACGGCTTCTGTACTCGCGTAACTGACATTCTGGATATACAACGCGTCCTGGAAACCCATGATGCCCAAGCCCACCGGCCGATGTCGCAGATTCGCTGTGCGCGCTTCCGCCGTCGGGTAGTAGTTGATATCGATTACGTTATCGAGCATGCGAATCGCCGTGCGCACTGTGCCCGCGAGCAACGCTTCGTCTAAGCCATTCGGCGTCGTGTGCGCAGCGAGATTAATGGACCCAAGATTGCACACCGCCGTTTCTTCAGCCGACGTGTTCAATAGAATCTCGGTACACAAATTCGAACAATGCACCACACCAACATGATCTTGTGGCGAACGAATATTCGACGGATCTTTGAACGTCAACCACGGATGTCCGGTCTCGAACACCATCGACAGCATCTTGCGCCACAGTTGCGAGGCTTCCAAACGCTTATACTGCTTCAATTCGCCGCGCTCGCCCATCGCTTCGTATTCTTCATAGCGCGCTTCGAACGCCTTGCCGTATAAGTGATGCAGGTCTTCAACTTCGCACGGATTGAACAACGTCCAATGGCCATCTTCCGCCACCCGCTTCATGAACAAATCGGGAATCCAATTCGCCGTGTGCATGTCATGCGTTCGGCGCCGCTCATCACCCGAATTCTTTCGCAATTCGAAAAAGTCTTCGATATCCATGTGCCACGTTTCAAGATACGCGCACATCGCGCCTTTGCGTTTGCCGCCCTGATTCACCGCAACCGCGGTGTCATTCGCGACTTTCAAGAATGGAATCACGCCCTGGCTCGTACCATTCGTGCCCTTAATATAGCCGCCCGTCGCGCGAACGTTGGTCCAATCGTTACCAAGACCGCCGGCCCATTTTGAAAGTTTGGCATCGTCCGAAATCACTTTGAAAATGTGTTCGAGATCGTCATCAATCGTGGATAGGTAGCACGAACTCATCTGCGCGTGATTCGTACCCGAGTTGAACAACGTCGGCGTCGAGGACGTGAACAAGAATTTCGACAGCACGTTGTAAAACTCAATCGCGCGGTCGTTCTTTTCCGGACCTTCGTTAATCGTCAGCCCCATCGCAACGCGCATCCAGAAGTATTGCGGCGTTTCAATGCGTCGGCCGTCTTCGTGGATCAAGTACCGGTCATATAGTGTCTGCAATCCCATATACGCAAAATCGAGATCGCGGTCCAAGTCCATTGCAGCAGCAAGCTGTTCGAGATCAAACTCAAGCAATTGCGGACTGAGACGCTCAACGTCCACACCAAATTGGACGTAGTCTTTGAAATGTTTTTGATGAACCGTTTCGAGGCTACCAACTTCAATGCCTTCCGGCAACGCTTCACGGTAGATCACACGCAATAGAAGACGGGCTGCTGAATACGCGTACGCCGGGTCGCGTTCAATCCGGCCCTTCGCCGCGAAGATCATCGCCTTGTCGAGTTCGGCGACGGAAATACCGTCGTAAAGCCCCTGCAGAACTTCATCATACATCTGCGTCGGGGACGTCGTTTCCTCGAATCGCTCACACGAATCGATCAACCGCCGACGAATGCGTTCCGGGTCCAACGGTTCACGCGAGCCATCCGGCGTCGTAATGTGGAGTTCGGCCTGAGGCCGGCCATGCAAGTCGCGTTCACCGCGAAGTGCACGCGCTTTCTTCCGCTCTTCACGGTAAACAATGTAGCGGCGGGCGACCGCATAATCGCCGTGCATCATCAGTTCGCGCTCGACCGCGTCCTGAATGTTTTCTACATCCAGCGGTTCGCCGGACAACGCCAGTTTCAGCGCATCCTTCACCACTGCTTCGGTGATTAAAACGGCTTTTTCTTGTTCCGCATCGCCCAGTGGCTCATCCGGCCCCAACGCCAACTCGGCCTTGAACGCCTTCTCAATCGCTTCAAGAATTCGATCCTGTTCGAATGTCGCCGAACGACCGTCCCGCTTCGTAATCGTATAAATCGCCTGCGCTTCACTCAACCGCGCATACCTCCTCCGCTATACTGCATTTCCGCAACCCGCTATAAGACACCCTTATAAAAGGCGGCGCGGTTGCCTGATTCTCCCCCCGGATATCGGCAACCGCGCCCCAAAAACCCACTGGTCCCCACCACCGGCGACGTTGAAGGTGTCTTTACCCCTATTTCGAGAAACTTCGCACTCATGAGTCGGATCCGTACCCCATTGTGAGCACAAAGCTCACCGTTTCCTCACATAAAATGCTCGCGAAATGAGATTACTGCGATTATCAACGGACTGGCGCCCGTATCAATACAACCCCGAAGCCGCCCCTCTCAAATCTCGCAAGCAAACCGGCATGAAGCACAATATAGAGTGGTCGATGGAAGATGTCAATACCAAATTTTGCGGGTATTGATTTTATTGCAGTACGGGTTTTTCGATATCAGTATCCGTATTTTGCGGCAAACTCTAACTATAAACATGCGATTGCGAGCGACGGGATTCCGTGCCGCTGCTCCAGACCAATGAACCCGCCCGTCATGCCGCCTAACAGGCGTTTCAGCTCAATAGTTTTTCCATATAAATTTATAATTATCATTTTTCATCCGCCGGTATGCCCAAATAATATCGATCGCCTCGCTGCTCGGGTCAATAAATTATCGATTGATTACCCCGCCCTTTCTGTTAAACAATACTCTCGAAGTAAGGATTGAATCTGAATCTGAATGAATATCTCCTCTAAATGTGAGTACGGCACCCGCGCAATTCTCGAACTGGCGCGACGTCCCATCAAATCCCAACCGGTTTCAGCCATCGAAATTGCGTCGATTCAGGCCATTCCAGAAAAGTATCTGGTCCACATTCTGCTCCAACTTAAACACGCTGGATTAGTGCAGAGCGTGCGAGGAGCACACGGAGGCTATCTACTCGCTAAAACGCCGGAGCAGATTTCATTGAAGGATATTGTAATCGCGATCGACGGTCCGTCACTTGATCCACTTCCGGTCAAGGACGACGCGACACCAGAACTAAAGGCGGTCTGGCGTCAAGCGGGAGATGCGATCGACGGCCTACTCGCAGAGACGAACATTCGCGACATCGTCGATGGTGGAGGCGACACGAATATGTACTACATCTAAATTACAAAGAAAGGTACTGCAAGGACGGGGACTAGAAATCCCAAATCGCCTGATCAGGGTTAGGGTTGCCCTTTGCGTCCTTAGCGGCCAACGGTGTGGCAGCGCCTTTTCCAGGCAACCGTTGTGGCCGCGGAGCTTCTGTCTTTGCGGGTGATGACGGACGGTGCGCACGCTTTTCCGATGCGGCATCCCGATTCAGAAAGAACACATAGTCAACAGGCTCGCGTAATACTCGGGCGACTTTGAGCGAGACAATTATTGACGGGTTCAAACGGCCTTTCTCTATCGCAATGATGGTCTGCCGGGTAACACCGATCTCGTCAGCAAGATCAGTTTGCCGGAGCCCAAGCCTCGATCGAAGCTCCTTCACACGATTCCTTAACGGTGAGTCAGCACTCATGTTATGACGATACCA
>JAJDAB010000443.1 GCA_029262095.1 Candidatus Hydrogenedentota bacterium | reverse complement strand
CCGGTTTCTGGGCGACATCCATGTGGTTTTATCTCTTGCCCCTCGGCGGCCACAATGTTTTCACGGCAGCGCCGTTTTGGATCGGCCTCCTCTACGTCGGATTCCCCCTCGGCCTCATCATCTACGGTTGGAACGACATCGTCGACACCGAGACCGATCGGCATAATCCGCGCAAAGGCACGTACCTCTTCGGCGCGCAACCCTCTGACGCGGAACTCAGTCGATTGCCTATCGCCATCGCACTCGCGCAAATCCCATTCTTCATTCCGTTCTACTATTTCATCGGAACCAAATCCGGATGGCTCCTTGTCGGCCTCGTCGGATTTTCGTGGCTGTACAATTCTCGCCGTTTCGGGTTCAAGAACTACCCGTTCGTCGACTTGCTCAACCAGTGCGGTTACTTATTCGTGTTCGTCCTGAGCAGTTGGCTCAACGGCGTCCCCCAACTCGCCTGGCCCGTATTCGTGTTCGGCGCGCTGTTCGCGATGCACTCTCACCTACTCGGCGCAACGATGGACATCGAACCCGACCGCATCGCCGGACGTCGCACCACCGCGAGCGTGCTCGGGCCCATCGGCGCAAAGTTCGTCATAGCCACATTCCTGCTAATCGAAGCGGGCCTCATCGGCTGGTATCTCCAAAACATGATCATCGCCGTTCTCCTCACCGCCGGTGCGATCTTCTTCTTCCTCGATGCCCTCGTCTTTTGGCGAAGCGATCCCTACTCCAACCGAATGATGGCCGCCTTTCTTCTCGGCTGGAATGCCATCGCCATCATCTCCGCTCCGTGGATCTGGTATACAGCCGCGTTCATCGATAAACTCTAGCGTTTCAACCTCAAATGGATATGCGCACCACCATGGGTTTCTACGAAGACGAAAAAACAGCGCGCCAATACATCGAAATGGCGAAGGGTTACGATGGCGCTGAATTGATTGACGCGCTTCATGCACATCTACCAGATGGTGCATCCGTCCTCGAACTCGGCATGGGACCCGGCGTTGATTTGGATTTACTCAACGATCGATACAAGGTAACCGGCTCTGATACTTCGCAGTTTTTTCTGGACGAATACGTGGCCCGAAATCCGAGCGCCGAAACGATGCTCCTCGATGCGCGCGAATTAGATACCGACCAGACCTGGGACTGCGTGTATTCGAACAAGGTGCTCCACCACCTAGACGACACTGAATTGGCAAGTTCTATCCAGAGACAACTCACAATCCTGAATGAACACGGATTCATCCTACACTCGTTCTGGCGCGGATCCGGCGTTGATGAACACCACGGACTCCGATTTCACAACCGAATAGAGGAATACATACGAGCACTGTTAGAACCGTATTTCATTGTGAAATCAATCGTGACTTATAAGGAAATGGACATAGACGATTCGTTCTATGCCATCGCAGAAAAGAAATGAATGATACGCCTTCAACTGCCAAAGTCTGGCTCCTAGCCTCCCGGCCCAAAACGCTGCCCGCAGCGATCGCCCCGGTTGTCATCGGTGTGGCGATTGCCTACGCGGATGGAAACGTTCACGCGATATCCTCCGCCTGCGCATTGCTCGGCGCAATCCTAATCCAAATCGGAACCAACTTCGCCAACGACTACTTCGACTTCGTCAAGGGTACCGACACCTCCGACCGTAAAGGCCCAACCCGTGCAACACAGGCTGGCCTAGTCTCACCGCAAACCATGCGCAACGCGTTCCTCATCACATTCGCGCTCGTGCTCATCCCCGGCGCTTACATCATCTACCGTGGCGGTTGGCCGTTCCTCGTAATCGGACTACTCGGCATCACATGCGGAATTCTCTACACCGGCGGCCCCTACCCACTCGGCTATCTCGGACTGGGTGACGTGTTCGTTCTAGTCTTCTTCGGGCCAGTCGCAGTCGCGGGCACGCACTACCTCAACACACTCGAATGGTCCACGTTCGCACTCATATCTGGATTCGGCCCCGGCCTGATTTCCGTAGCCCTGCTCACTGTAAACAATCTGCGCGACATGGACGAAGATCGCATCGCGGGAAAAATGACCCTCCCAGCACGCTTCGGACGCCGGTTCGCAAAACTCGAATATCTCACCTGCATCATCACCGCCGCCGTGGCGATGCCAATGTATCTATACGCGGCTACGGGCCAACGCCTGTTCGCACTTGTACCGCTAATCGTCGTCCCCCTCGCCACCCCCATTATCCGAACCGTATTTACCAGGACCGATGGGCCCGCATTGAACGGCGCGCTCGGTGCGACCGGACGCGTACTCGTAGTTTTCGCAGTGGTCTTTGCCCTCGCCTGGACGGTATAGTCCCGCCTCAAGACCTATCCTCGGAACCGCGAGCAAAACGCTATGCACGAATCACACTGGCCACTCTCCACTACGGCCGATCTTCATCCGGATGAGATCGCCGTAAACGGTCCCGCGAGCCCCATAACCTATCTCGAATTCGATCAACGCGTTCGCACCGCATCAGAAACCTTGATCGAAGCGGGCGTTCAACCCGGACACCGCGTCGCCATTGCCGCCGCGCCTTCGTTGGCAAGTTTGACCGCGCTCCTCGGTTGTATCCGGCTCGGAGCGACAGCCGTCCCCCTCAATACGCGGTGGCCCGAAACCGCAATGCGTGAATCCGTCGAATTGCTCGGATGCCCAGTGCTCGTTCACGATGAAGATCACGCGTTGGATACGAATGCCACCGCGATCCCGGTAGACAAATTCGACCACTACACACTCAAAGCTCAAGAGCCATCCGCGAAAATCAATCCCGATCGAACCGCGGTAATCGTGTACACCTCCGGCAGCGGCGGGACACCCAAACCTGCCGCGCTGTCCTTCGAAAATCTACATCACAATGCCGTCCAATCCAATCGGAACATTGAAATCAATCCCGGCGATGCATGGTCACTATCCTTGCCGCTCTATCACGTGTCCGGACTCGGCGTCGTGTTTCGCTGTCTCGTCGGCGGTGGCACCATCGCCATCCCCGGCAACGACGAAGACCTCCCTGAAGCGATGGTCAAATACCGCGTTACACACGTTTCCCTAGTCGCGACTCAACTGTTCCGCCTGATTCAATTCGGGTCCGGCCTCAACGCATTACGCAAAACCAAGGCGATTCTCCTCGGCGGCAGCGCGATTCCCGAATCGCTCATTCGTGCGGCTATCGACAACCGACTACCTATTCACACCACCTACGGCATGACCGAAACGGCATCTCAGATTACAACGACACGCCCCAACGAATCCGTCGAAGCGCTGCTAACCTCCGGTCGCCCGCTCGATCCCAATGCTGTAAAACTCTCGCCGGACGGCGAAATCCTCGTCCGTGGCGAATGCCTATTCAAAGGCTACATCGAAGATAACCACACACGGTTAGACCTCATCGACGGCACATGGTTTGCCACCGGCGATCGCGGCGCATTCAACGCAAAAGGCTGCCTAACCGTTTTCGGCCGAATCGACAACCAATTCATTTCCGGCGGCGAAAACATTCAACCCGAAGAAATCGAAAAATTCCTCACACTACTCGACGGCGTTGAAGAAGCCATCGTCGTGCCCGTCGCCGATGAAGAATTCGGTGAACGTCCCGTCGCGTTCGTGAAAGCAGAAGGACACTACACCGTCGACGCACGCACCATCGCCGAAGCACTCGCC
>JAJDAB010000442.1 GCA_029262095.1 Candidatus Hydrogenedentota bacterium | reverse complement strand
CGTGGTTGAAGTCTCGTGTCCTTTCGATACAGTCGCGATGGGCTGCTCAAAAACCGATTACCGGACGGAACCGCGTGGCTATTGTATTCGGTTGTTTGACTACCGGATGAACGCGGACATTCCCTAGCGCTTAGCCGCTCCACCAAATCGGAGAGATTAGAGCAGTTTTACTTAATTCGTACTCCTGAAGCACTGGATTGCAATCGGGAGGGCCAAGTTCCACCTTGGCCGGTGCTACGCCCAGTGACACGGCCAACGTGGAACTTGGCCCTCCCGACCTATCCTCATGCAAATCAACTTGGAGTACGATTTAACTAAACCTGCTCTAGATACCTGATCGCGACAAGCCTGCGGTCTGGGTCAATTGCAGCCATGGTATGACGGAGCATAGGTTCAAAGCGGAGACATTCGTAACATTCGAGCCATGTCGACGATGCAACTACATTTCAAGCGGCCCTGACGTGTTGATTTGGACAGCCATGTCGAATTCGACCGTACGAAGAGAACGGCGATAAGCCCGTCTACCGGCCACTCGCGAACGTAGTTGGCGAAACCAAGGAGAAGCCTCCGGGACGGCGACTCGGGTGGCACAACCGGTTCTCCACGACCTTCAGAAACCTGTTCCGTCGGTACATAGATAGTTTGCAACAGGCGGCCAACCCTACTTGCTTGTCCAACAAACTCGTACCCCTTGGGAACAGATCACTTCATCGGGGTTGGCTCTGCTCCATCTGCACGGCGCGAGCAAGGTTATTCTTCGCATTGGTATAGGCTGGGCGCAAGCGAATCGCCTCTTGGAAGTGTGCTTTAGCCCGAGAAAAATCACCCTGCGATGCGTAGATCGCGCCTAGATTGTTGTGCCCTTCGGCGTTCAGTGGGTCCAGACCAAGTCCATGCTCAAGCAATTGTCGCGCATTGTCGATATCGCCTGCCTTGACCGTCAGTACACCAAGATTAACATAAGCATTGGCATGTGTTTCGTCCACGTCGATGGCCTTTCGATACGCTTTTGCCGCTTCAGCGGTCCGGCCAAGCGTATCCAGCGCCATACCCAATCCCACATAGGTCCGCGGATTGTCGGGATACAACTCCAAAGCCTTCACGAAAAACGAAACCGCCTCGGTAGCGCCCTCAACGTCACCAGATCGCTTCAATGCGTGGCCCAAATTGGCATACGCGCGGTAGTTGTTGTCCGTCACCTCAATGGCGTGCCGCCAAAGTGTTTCGTCATCGCGCCAATAACCGCTCTGCACCCACGTCAATGAAGCACTCACCAACGTGATGAGCACCGCGATCCCCGTCAGAACCACCGGCGCGACCTTTAGATTCCGAGCGACGTCACAGGCTAACCATACAATCGCAATCGACAGCCCTACGGTCGGAAGATACGCATACCGGTCAGCGTAGGCCTGAGATCCGACCTGTACTAATCCAATGACCGGAATGAGCGTCCCCACAAACCAAGCCCAACCAACGAACGCGTGCGGACGGCTCTTCCACATTCGAAGTACCGCGAGGCTGATCGCCAGCAGGACAACCGCCTCAACCGCGACAATCGCTAGGGATATGGACGACCCAGGGTGCGGATAGAAAGCTGCCATACCGCGCGGGAACAAGAAAAGACCAAGATACTGCGCATACGCATCGATCGCGTTCGCCAATCGATAAATCAGCGGCGAGTGATCCCCCGAAGCGACTGCGCCGACGCGGCTCTGCGCGATGACGGTAATCACGGAAGACGCAATCGTCAGCCCGAGGAGCGGAATCTTTTCGACCGCAGCGCGCAACGCTCGTTTCCGCAGATCGTTCGCGTTCCCCTCTTGGCTCGCGAATCGGTTCAATGGCCAATAGTCGATCAGCAAAAGCACAAATGGAAATGTCACCCACATCGACTTCGACATCAAACTCATGGCGAAAAAAAGGACGACTGCGGCGTATCGCATAGGATTTCGCCGCTCCGAGTAGAGTGCATACGCGCACAACGCCAACATACCAAACAATGTGCTCAAGACGTCCTTGCGTTCGGATATCCAAGCAACCGATTCCACGTGCAGCGGATGCACGGCAAACAGGGCCGCAACAAATGCACTTTGGCCTTCGGCCTTGGTTAGACGCCGCAACACCCAGAAAAGCAAAAGAGTATTCGCGATATGTATAAACAGGTTGACGCCATGCGGCCCTCGCGAACTCTGCCCAAACACCGAGACATCCGCCATATGCGATATCCAAGTCAGCGGTTGCCAGTTCGCAACATCGAGTGTCCCAAATGCCCACTGAATATTCGCGAAACTCAAGCCGGATAGCACATGAGGGTTCTTGGTTACATACAGCGTGTCATCGTAGTGGAGATACTCGAACGACCAAACCCTACCGTAAGCAAAGAGGGTCACAACGGCCAATGCAATGAAATAGACCCAAGCGGCCCCGTTTCGAGTGTTGATGTCCCCTTTGCGCTCCGTAGCATTCACGTTGAGTCTTCCTTAAGCCGCCGCGATTGCGGAGAATGTAACAATTCCGCCATTGGGGTCGTGTGCATATCCATAGTCTAGCAATTCGCCTTCGCCGATGTTGTCTTCCGTCGCACGCAATGCGGAATAAATGCACTGAAGCCCGCAAACACGCCGTGCGTTGTCGTCTTCCATGACCGACCGATACCACAACGCCGGGTTACCGGCCAACGCATGAGCCAGGTCCGTCTCGTCGCGTGTTCGAACACGCCCAATAATGGCATCATCGATTTCGAACTCATCGCCAAACGTTCGGCCCACGTGCGCCAAATCCGCACCTGCAAGTACGAGAACGTCCTCGTCCGCGGTTTCGGCCTTGCACGCTTCCAAGAACCGTTCGATGGATTCGTTTTCGGCCGAGGCATCGAACGCGCCACACAAGATCGGCACGATCCGGATATCCGGGCCGCATACGTGCGCCAACATGACCGCGGGAAGCTCGATGGAGTGTTCGTCGCGATGAACGATTTCATCTTCAAATGGATTCCAGTCGCACGCGGCGGCTAGCCGATCAATGCGCTCACGATCCGCTTCCAACGTGCCGAGCGGCGTATCGAAGTCGAGACGCGTCATGACAAACGGCGCGTCAGGCGAAGCGTGGGCAACGCCAAACAACATTACCGTCGAAGGCTTCGGTCCATGTGCGAGCCGATGAAAACCGTGTGCATACGATTGTCCGCCACGGGCATAGTCAATATGAGGAACGATCAGACAGCGTGTGCGTTGCGATCTCTTGGAAATTTCCGATAGCGGCCCTGGACCATTTTCGGTCTTGAAATACGCGTCGAGTTCCACTTGCAATGCCTCGGGGTCCGAAGGATAGACCGAACCCGCCAGCGCGGCAGGCCGGCAAGGCGCTGCACGGTATGCTGCATTCACCTCAGAACGAAGTGCCTCGAATCGAGGCGTGAGAAGGAAGCCCTGCTCAT
>JAJDAB010000441.1 GCA_029262095.1 Candidatus Hydrogenedentota bacterium | reverse complement strand
AATATGATCTCATCTGTTCAAAGGGTTACTTAAAAGGCCTTGATCCTCCAGTGGAATCCGACGACCTTACGGAAAAGGTTATCGAGGCCATGGAAGAGTTGATGGGTGACTAGGTTCGAGCGGTTCCTGCGGGACCGGCTGACTCCTTCCTTATGATCAATGTGCGCGCAAGTCTCCATAGACAACTTCGAACGCTCCTCGCGGGTATTGCTGCATTCCAACTCGTAATCCTGGTGGGTTGCGTCACGTCAGAAACGCCACCGGTGACCAATACGATTGGGCGCGGTGTTGCAGGCGATACGGCAGCGGCGCAACAAGAACTAGCCCAGATTCAACGCCTGTTGGAACGCGACGAGCACTCAATAGCGATCCCCAGTTTGCTCCAAGTCATGACGAAATATCCGGACACGCAAGCGGCGTTAGATGCAGAGTATTACCTCGCATACACGTACCAGTCGATCAAGAGTTATCGGGAAGCAATCGATTTGTATAACGAATACTTGCGGCGCGACCCCGATGGCCAATATGCACAGGCAAGCCACGAAGCGCTCGCAGTCCTAGTCGAGGAATACGAGCGTAATTTTTGGACCGCGGAACGGTTAAACAACCAAATCGCGTCATTGAATACGCAGCTCGAAGGCGATCCAACAAACATTGCATGGCAATTGGATATGGCGGGACTCCTCTGGAAACGTGGCGATTATGAACAAGCGGGGCAGTTTTACGCCGGGATCATCGAAACGGACCCCGCGTTTTATGATGATGCGATCATCCGAAACCGGATCGAGCGAACAGCCTCAGGCGATTACCTCGTCATCACGCCTTCGGAAGTCCAACGCCGAGCTATCGAACGTCAACCGCTTAGCGTCATCAACACATCCGCATTCAAAAGCGGCGAAGATCTCATTACGCGAACGCCGTTGTATTATGTTGTCACTGGGTTGGCTGTGAATCGCAGCGACAGCGTCCTTTACGGTGCGCAAATCCTGGTAACAATCTACGGTTTTGGCAATGTGGTTTACGACACAAACACGGTGACACTGGGCCGGCTAAACCCCGGTGAAATGCGAGCGTTCAGCGTGCGGTTCTTTAACTTTCCAAGTATTAATAACATTCACCGATACGAGACTGTAGCGTCGTTCGAGCGATAGCAAATGATGAAGACGTCTGTACAGAGCGGAACATTAATGTGGCGCGTCGCAAGCGCGGTCGCCATTCTCTCGCTATGCCCGATATACGCATATGCAGGGGCAGGAGATAAGGTTCCAACGGGAATCGCGGCAATGACCGATATCGTCGAACAGCCGCCCGGCCCGGGTACGCCGCAACAAGTCAACGTGTCGGTTAAGGTCGTGGAGTTCCAGGCCCGAAAGGGCGTCGAGTCCGGACTTAGCTTGTTCTACGCACGCCGCAATACGATACGACCCTATGGACGCGTTGCGACGGCAGGCGTGGGGAGTGGCAATGGCGCGATCACGACCGCCGATCTCACGTTTCCAACGGACGCGGAGAGTGCGATTACGGTTTTCCTCGACAAAATTTCGACGGGGAACGGCGAAATCGAAATGGTTCTGCAAGCACTGGCAGACGAAAACAATGCATTCATTCTCTCCCGACCGCGTGTGATGGTCATGGTCGGCGAATCCACGCCGACGGAAATTAAGACCGTGCAGGAGAACCCGTACGCAAAGCCAACGGTTGTGGGCACCACGGTCATCAACGCGACGGACTTCCGAGATACAGGCGTGACGTTGTGGGTTTGGGTACGCAAAGTCATCGACGACGACGGCGATTGGCAGACCACGGACGATACCTACGTTCAATTGTATGTGGTCGCCGATGTCACCGAGCGCGGTCAGGACGAGGTTATCGCGTTCGACCCACGTTTCGGCGCATCACAACAAGTCAGCGCGCCTAGCTTCCTGTCCAGACGCATCGACACAAAAGTATGGGTGCGGCACGGCGAAGTACTCGTACTTGGCGGGCTTTTCCGAAACCAGGACCTCCGGACTATCGATACGGTTCCTTGGATGTCAAAAGCAGAAAACGTGGCTGTAGGCGTTGCGGAACGAATCGTGCCTGGCAACTTTCTCGGCACGCCGCTGAGTTCGACCTTGGGCGGTCGCGACGTCGAAGAACAGCGCCGCGAGTTGGTGTTTTTTATTAAGTCTGAGATTTGGCGGCCAGCGTATACCGTGGTCGACGAATTTTCACTCTTCGATGACGAAGAAGCGCCAAAAGAACGGCGCAAACCGACCGACATCATTGAAGATGTGCTCGAAGGTATTTCCGGAACGTCCGAAAACATTGTCGATGGCGTTTCCGGTAGGCCAGGCAGGAGCAAGATCGACGAGAGCCTCGGAGATCGTCCATGATTTCCATGCAATCGAAAACAGTGATCTGCGTGTTGGCTGTATTCGCCATATGCGTTTCGAGTGCACGCGCACAAGATCCGCCTCCGGCAGAAGTCGCGCCCCCTCCCCCGCCGCCGACCCCGAATGCGACGGAAGACATTCGTCAGGTGCAAATTCAGATTTGGATTACCCAGACGGACGAGGACGGCTTACGCGAGTTGGGTACCAATCTGAATTACACGCGTTTCGTCCGCGGCAACGAGCAGAGCGGATCGCTCGAGCGAATTGAATCGAACACGTTCGATATTTTCGATACCAATCCAAACGACAACCGCCCTCAGACCTTTGAGGTTGCTTTGCCGGCGCCGGACGCGAATCCATTCCGGGACAACGTACGCCTGACTCCAGACTCCGCGAGCGTATTCGCTCCCTCAGGCAATAACTTGGCCGCGCGCCCAAATCGACCGGGCGAGTTTAACGTGAATTCGTATCAAGGCGCGGGATTGAGCTGGAGCATTATCGACGCGGATCGCGGCACATTGGACGGCATCTTTCGCGGCGTCGAGACGAAGACCGATTCCGATCTGATTTCGAAGCCTGAAATGCTGGTCATCAATGAAAGCACGGCGGAAATCCAAGCGGGTGAAGAGTTTCCTTATCAGAAGGTTACGTATGACAACGGCAATCCAATTCTCCAGGTCGACTGGAAGAAAATTGGCGTCAATTTGAAGCTCAAGCCGACCATCCTCAGCGATGAAGATCTCATCGAAGTCGACATCCAAAATCTGCAGGTCATTGACCGGTTACGCGACACACCCGTCTCCGGGTTCTCCGTACCGGTGTTCTCGACGCGATCGCAAAACGGTTCGGTACTCGTACCCAACGGTCAAACGTTAGTCGTCGGCGGGCTGTCCAGCCGCGTCGAGAGAGCTACGGAGCGACGCGTGCCGATTGTTGGTCGATTACCGATTGTGGGAATTCCATTCCGCGGCCGAAAAGCCGAGGCATTTTTCTCGCACCTTCTGATATTCGTCTCGCCGACGGTTGTTGATCTGCGCGCGATGACTCCGCCGATGGAGAGTGCGGTAAACTTCTGGCGTGACTCGGAATGGCGCAATAGCGATGCGTTCGCTGACGAAGTTAGCATCTTGGACGACGAGATATAGACGCGGGTTGCAATCGCCCCCACCGCTTTCGCATGATCGTTTCAGCGGGCCATCTCGTCACCGACGTAGGCTGCGATCTGAGACCACGGGGGATACCACAGTGTTGAGCGGTTACAAGAATGGTGTGATCGCGCGATTCGGCCCTGCCGTGTTATCAGGATCCGCGTTGGCCCTAAGCTTTCCAACCTGGCACCTGTACCCACTCGCATGGATCGCGCTCATCC
The DNA here is from genome assembly GCA_029262095.1 of Candidatus Hydrogenedentota bacterium. Taxonomy (GTDB): domain Bacteria; phylum Hydrogenedentota; class Hydrogenedentia; order Hydrogenedentales; family SLHB01; genus JAJDAB01. Next base: position 4,275 of record JAJDAB010000441.1, on the reverse strand, counting down.
CACTCATCGCCCAGGTGTGGAACGCTAAACCGGCCGCAGCAGCTATAAAATTCTTTATTGCTGGATTCACGTTCAATGCGATCGTTCTTCAATGGCTGCTCGCCAATATCTATTGGGGTGGCGGTTGGGCCGTGTGGGGATACGTGGCCATGTGCATAATTATGGCGACGTGTTGGGCGCTATGTGCGTCAGTATGGAGACTCTCCTCCGTCGCATTGCCCCGGGTACCACCGTGGGCGATCCTCTCGGTTCTATGGTTCGCAATGGAAGCGCTGCAGGCACGCTTGTTCACCGGCTTCGGATGGGCCGCGCTGGGTTACTCGCAAGGGCCCGACCTCTGGCTCGTGCAATGGGCGGCGATTGGCGGCGTATCGTTTGTCTCTGTAATCTTGGTGACCGCCAACGGAATGGCCGCACACGCGATTCATGATCGCAAGCTCCGCGTACCGCTCATTCTGGGGGCACTGGGTATTGTCGTCACGAGTCACGCGGTTGGCGGGTTCATGCTCGGCACGCCGGATTATGAATCCGATCCATATCACGCTGGCGTTGTGCAACCGGATTATCCGCTGGAGACCAAGTGGGATCGGGAATACACGTTGGACATGGTTGAGAATGCCGCACATAAATCGCGCATCCTTGTCGATGTCGCTGGTCCGATAGATCTTCTCGTGTGGCCGGAAGCCCACGTCATGGGTGACCTGAACCGCCGTGGGATACTGCCCGCGCTCACAAAACTGACGCAAGACATTGACGCGTTCTTGTATACGGGCGCGCACCGACCGAATCCGGAAACGGACGGCAGCTTTAATTCGAGCTACCTCATCAATCCAAACGGCGAAGTTGTTACGCACTACGATAAAGTTCATCTTGCGCCGTTTGGCGAGTACGTGCCGCTAAGCAATTACTTCCCGTTTGTGGCCACGATCGTGCCGGCGATTGGCGATATTGAAGCGGGCACCGAACAGACGACGCTGACGACCGACACGAAGATATTGGGGCCGCTTATTTGTTTCGAAGTGCTGTTCTCGCCGATGGCCGAGACACTACGCGATGCAGGTGCCGACGTGCTGGTCGTGATTACAAACCTTGCATGGTTCGGCAGTAGCAATGCAGTCCCGCAAGAACTCGAAATCGCAAGGCTTCGCGCCATCGAGACGCGGTTGCCGCTAATCCATTGTGCCAACACAGGCGTCTCTGGCGTGTTCGATCCGTGGGGACGTTTCGATGACGTCGATCTCTACGTTGGCGCAAATGGTCCCATTGATCGCCCGGATTTACCCCAGGCGGCGAAAATGATGCAACGGTTCGCGGGCCGGTTCCCAGTCGCGGCGCCTGGAGTGCGGCTCATTCCTGGAGGACCGGTTTATGCACCACAAGTCGCGCTCTTGGTCTCAGGGCTGTTGTTAGCACTCGGTCTCTGGCGACGGTATGGCCCCAACGCTGAACCGGCCAGTGCTTCGTGACAGACAGCGGCAAGCAGATAGCACGATTTACTGCCATCTTCGCAGGCGGCACGCTTATCAGCCGGTTACTCGGCCTCGCGCGCGATGTCGTGCTAGCTTTTTACGTTTCCGGTCCGTCACGCGACGCGTTTTTCGTCGCTTTTCGGTTGCCAAACATGTTGCGCGATCTTGTGGGTGAAGGGGCTGCAAACGCGGCCTTTGTCCCCGTGTACTCCGAGACTCTTGAGACGCAATCCAAGGAAGAATTTCACGAGTTGGTGCGATCCGCGATGGGGGCGATGATCGTCGTCCTCGGCGTGTTGACCGTGTTGGGCATTCTGATCGTTCCCGCCATGTTGGAGAGCATTGGTCTTCTTAAAACCATCACGGGAGGCGAGCCGTTAACCGATGAGTACCTCGCGCAACTCGCGGGCCTTGGCCGTTGGTTGTTCCCGTATTTGTTTTTTATTGGACTTGCGGTGTTCGCGATGGGCGTGCTCTTCAGTGTTGGACATTATTCGACGCCGTCGTGGTCGCCCGCGCTGCTGAACGTGGCGATCATCATTTGTTGTGCGGCGTTCTACGAGCGCTTCGACGAGCCCATGTATGCGTTGGTCCTGGGCGTTTGGCTCGGTGGCATCGCGCAGTTGACCGTAAACTATTTAGCGCTTGTACGCCATACCGGCGTTGTCACGCCCTCGTTCAACTTTCGGCACCCGCAACTCATGACGATTGCCGCACTACTCGGGCCGGTCATCGTCGGGCAAGCCGCTGGCGAAGTGAACAAACTCGTTGATGCGCTATTCGCCGCAGCACTGGCCGATGGCAGTGTGTCGGCGTTGTATTTCGCGAACCGACTCGTGCAGCTCCCGCTTGCGCTCTTTGGTCTCGGAGTGGCCGCCGCATTATTACCGAGCGCATCGCGGGCTTCCGCGCGCAAGAAGAAAGGCGAAGTTCGAGCGTTATTGCTGAAGGGATTGCGCCAGAGCTTGTTTTTCATCGCGCCCGCGGCGTTGGGTCTGGCGGTACTGGGCGAACCAATCATCCGGCTTCTGTTCGAACGTGGCGAATTCACATCCGCCGACACGCAGCAGGCCAGTGCTGCGTTGACCATACTCGCAGCGGGTTTGATTTCATTCGCTGGCGTACGCGTCGCTGTGACAGGTTTCTTTGCGGCCAAGGACACGAGGACGCCCGTCATCATTTCCGCGTCTAGCATGGGACTCAATATCGTGCTCAATTTCGTGCTTGTTGGACCGCTCGGTTTTCGCGGACTGGCACTCGGAACAACGATCGCCTACGCCGCGAATTTCGTGGCAATTTACGTCTTGCTCGGAAAGAAATACGGCGCGCTCTGGGACGGGCCGTTCATCACGACGATTGTGCGCATCGCGATCGCGACGTTAACGATGGGCGCCGTCGCGTACGTCTCGCTTATCCAAACTTCAGCGTTGCTCGGGACCGAGGACCGCATCGCGCGCTTGGCGACCGTCATCATTCCGATGGCCGCCGCCCTGGTAGCGTATACGACCATGTGCCTCGTGTTGGGCATTGAAGAGTTGACCGACTTCACCAGCGCCCTGCGCCGCCGCTCGCAACGGTAAGACCTTTTCGTTTCGCAGAAGCCGAACGTACATGCGAGAGCGCCCGTACCTTACGGCGCATCAGCTTTCGAGACGACCCCGTCGTTGTTTCGATCGTTCCGGTCGAACGTACTACGAGGAAATCCGGGCTTTGCCGCGACTAGCTCTTCAAATGTCACGCCCCCGTCGCCGTTCGCATCGGATCGGAGTACTTTTTCGATTGCGTCTCTCCGAACGTTCGCTTGTTCGGAATTTCCGCCCGGGCGGTTGGGTTGACGGGTAGCTTCACGACGCAATGTCTTGATTTCGTCCGCATTCAGCAGGCCATCGCGATCCTTGTCAACACGATCAAACATCTCTTTGGGGAGGCGCTTGGCTACCGTCTTAAGTTCCTTGAACGACCAATGTCCGTCGCCATTCGCATCCGCTTGTTGGATGGCTCGTGGTGAAGGCGTTCCGGGGTTTTCGGATTTCTTCAAGTCGACTTCGGTAATAACGCCGTCCTTATTGGTGTCTAAACGCGCAAAACCCCGCTTCGCCAATTGCGGGGCAGCAACTTCTAATTCTGCCTTCGTGACACGATTATCTCCGTCCGCATCGGCACGCCTCAGAATCGCTACCAACTGTTCACCTTGTGGAAATTTTCCGGCCGCGCCTTTCGCTCGTTGCTCAGGGGTATCAGCCTTCGATAACAGACCATCGCCGTTACGGTCGAGGTTGTTGAATCTCTCCTGTGTAAAACGAGGCGCAACCTTCCGGACTTCCGACCAAGACACTTTTTTGTCGCCATTCGCATCGGCACGCTCCATCGGAAAGGAACCGGGTGCCCGTTTTTGCGGCTGAGCAACCGCGCATAGCGACAGGATGCCGACTGAAAAAACTGTTACCAAACATGTTTTCATCAAGAGTCTCCGGATTAAGCCTATGGAATGACGCTTCTTGTACACCTATTGAACCCCGAAACCGGCTGCAGGTTCCGGGCATCAAAACCGATTCATCGTTGACGTACCCTCACCGCCCTCGGGTCCATTATGATACGCCATCATGAATGTACAGCATGTGACGAGCCGCTTTGAAGAAACTTTTATCGGCGCCGTACCCACCGGGGTTTGCCGCGTTCCGGGTCGGGTCAACCTCATCGGCGAGCACATCGACTATAGCTGCCTCTCGGTGTTGCCGCTGGCGATTGACCGATATGTATGGGCCGCGTTCCGACCGAGAAACGATCAATCGATCCATGTCTCTAG
>JAJDAB010000440.1 GCA_029262095.1 Candidatus Hydrogenedentota bacterium | reverse complement strand
ACTCCGCGAACCGCCGATGGAACAAGATGCTGGAGGACACGGGCACGGCGGACATGACGACCACGACGATGAGTTCGAGCGAGGGCCACATGGCGGACGCTTACTAGAGTCTGGCCACATGGCGCTGGAAGTTACCATTTTCGAGGACGGTATTCCTCCGCAATTTCGCGTCTATCCATCGGAAGACGGAGAGCCGCTTCCTTTAACTGATGTATCGCTGACGATCGACCTTGCGCGTTTCGGTGGAAACGTCGATACGATTGAGTTTGTACCCGAGGGCGAATACCTTCGCGGCGTGCAAGTCGTCGAAGAGCCGCACTCATTCGATGTGACGGTGCGCGCGATGCATGATGGCGAGACGCTTGAGTGGGCATTTGAGAGCCATGAAGGCCGCGTTGAATTAACCGAGGATGCCGCCGCATATGCGGGAATCGAAACAGCCGTTGCTGGGCCTGCAACCATACGCCAAGTGCTTAGTCTGCCTGGGGAAATTACGTTGAACTCGGATCGTATCGTTCATGTCGTCCCGCGATTGCCCGGAGTTGTGCGATCGGTAGACAAGTCATTGGGCGCTAATGTCAAGGATGGTGAGTTGCTCGCAGTGATCGATAGCGGCGAACTCGCAGACACAAAGAGTTCATACCTGGAGGCGGTCGAGCATCTCCGATTGGCTGAGTCTCGGTACCGGCGGGAACGAAAACTGTTCGGGGAAAAGATTTCGGCGGAGGAAGATTATCTGACGGCGGCGGAAGCAATGGCGAAGGCCGAGATCGAAATGAACAGCTTCCGATACAAACTGCTTAGTCTGGAAATCGAGACCGACACGGTCAAGGATTCGTCGTCGGACAGGCCGTTGACGGAATATGAGATCAGGTCACCGATTGATGGGCTCATAATCGAGAAACATATCGCACGTGGGGAGTCGCTGAATCCAGATGCGGACATCTTCGTGTTGGCAGATTTGTCGAATGTGTGGGCGGAAGTGGTGGTGTATGCGCAAGACCTGAAACGCGTGCGTCAAGGCGCTCGCGTAATCATTCGATCCGATGATTTAGAAATAGAGTCGGAAGGTGTGGTGTCTTACATTGGGCAGTTGGTCGGCGAAGAAACGCGCACGGCACGGGCGATTGTGGAGATACCCAACGAATCACGAGAGTGGCGACCAGGGCTATATGTAACGGTTGAAGTCGTCGATGATGTGACCGATGTCCCAGTCGCAATCCCGTTGGAAGCGCTGCAAACCTTTCGGGATTGGCAGGTGGTTTACGGGAAACACGGAAACGTCTATGAAATTTTGCCAGTGGAATTGGGCCGACGCGATGGCGAATGGGTTGAAGTCGTATCAGGCTTGGAACCGGGCGATGAATATGTGTCGAAAAACAGCTTCGTCTTGAAAGCCGAACTCGGCAAGGCCGGTGCGACTCATGCGCACTAGGACGTCCCATGCTTGATCGAATCTTACAATTTTCCATAGAGCAGCGCTGGCTGGTCGTAGCGTTTACGCTGGGCGTGGCCGCGCTTGGTGTATATCACTTCGCTCAATTGCCGATTGACGCGGTGCCCGACATCACCAATGTGCAAGTGCAAATCAACTCGGAAGCGCCGGGCTATTCCCCCCTGGAAGTTGAACAACGAATCTCCTATCCCATTGAAACAGCGATGGCCGGCCTACCGAATCTAGACTACTTCCGGTCGTTGTCCCGCTATGGTCTTTCGCAATTGACCGTAGTGTTCAAAGACGGCACGGACATCTACTTCGCACGCCAATTGGTGAATGAACGAATCTTAGAGGCGAAAGGTCGGTTGCCTGAAGGGGTCGACCCGGTTATGGGACCAACCGCTACGGGCCTTGGCGAGATCTTTATGTATACCGTCGAGGCGGAGCCGGGCGCGTTGAACGAACGCGGCGAACCGTACTCGCCTACTGATCTTCGGACGATTCAGGATTGGGTAATCAAGCCTCAACTGCGGAACGTACCCGGCGTGACCGAGGTGAACACGGTGGGCGGTTACGTGAAGCAGTACCACGTAACGCCGGACCCAGCGAAGCTCGTCGAATATGGAATTCATTTTCACGATTTGCGCGAAGCGATTTCTAGGAACAATGTGAACGCTGGCGCGGGGTATATCGAACGATCCGGTGAACAGTACTTGGTGCGAGCGCCGGGTCGGTTGGAATCGCCGGAAGCGTTGGAGTCTATCGTTATCGGGTCGCGCGGCGGAGTGCCAATCTATTTGCGCGATGTCGCCAAGGTCAATATCGGCAAAGAACTTCGGACCGGTGCGGCGACGGAGAACGGAAGCGAAGTCGTCATGGGAACCGCGTTCATGCTCATCGGCGAGAATAGCCGGACGGTTGCGCGCGCGGTCGCCAGTCGTATGGAGGACATTCAAGACAGCTTGCCTCCGGGCGTGATCGCGAAGACGGTCTATGACCGTACGACGTTGGTCAACAAGACCATTGAAACGGTATATGAGAACTTGGGGCTCGGTGCGTTGTTGGTGATCGTGGTGTTGTTCCTGTTCTTGGGCAATATTCGGGCGGCGTTTATCACTGCGCTCATCATTCCGATCGCGATGTTAATTACCATTACAGGGATGGTGCGCGGCGGAGTGAGCGCGAGCTTGATGAGTCTAGGCGCGCTCGATTTTGGTTTACTCGTCGATGGCGCAGTAATCATCGTTGAAAACTGTATTCGGCGCATCGGCAACGAGCGACAACGGCTGCAACGGCCGCTCAATCTTCAGGAGCGGCTTGCCGTTGTTAATGACGCATCGAGTGAAGTTGTGCGCGCAAGTATATTCGGTTTAACCATCATCATGATCGTATATGTGCCCATCCTGACGTTGTCAGGTGTCGAGGGCAAGATGTTCAAACCGATGGCCCTCACGGTAATTATGGCGCTGGCGGGTGCATTGGTATTGTCCCTCACATTCGTGCCCGCGTGTGTAGCGTTGCTACTGGGCGGCAACGTTTCTGATAAAGAGAATTTCTTGATGCGCGGCGCTCGGCGCGTCTATGGGCCTGTGCTACATTTCGCGTTGAACGCGCGCGTGCCCGTGCTGGCGATGGCCGCCGGGTTGTTGTTGGTTTGCGCGTTGATTGGCACGCGGATGGGCCGGGAGTTCATTCCCAGCCTTGATGAAGGGGATATCGCGCTACACGCATTGCGCATTCCCGGTACAAGTTTGACGCAAGCGGTCAAGATGCAGCACACGCTTGAGAAACGCATACAGGAAATGCCCGAAGTCGAACGCGTGTTTGCGAAGCTGGGCACGCCGGATATTGCAACGGATCCTATGCCGCCCAATGTCGCGGACAATTTTGTGATGCTAAAACCACGGGAAGATTGGCCTGACCCAAACCGTGCGAAAGCAGAAGTGGTCCATGAATTGGAAGATATGTTGGAAGGCGTCCTCGGCAATAAGTACGAGTTTACGCAACCAATCGAAATGCGGTTCAACGAACTCATCGCAGGCGTGCGCGCCGATGTCGCTGTCAAAGTATTCGGCGACGACATGGATGTGTTGCTCGAAACGGCAGAGGCGATAGGCGGCGTACTCAGAGGTGTGCCCGGTGCGGCCGACGTCAACGTTGAACAGGTGACCGGGTTGCCGGTATTGACGATCACCACCGATCGTGCGCGAATCGCACGCCTGGGCTTAAATCTCGCCGACGTTCAAGACGTCGTTTCTGCTGGCGTGGGCGGTTTGCCTATCGGCCAGATTTTTGAGGGCGATCGCCGCTTCGACATCGTACTGCGATTGCCCGAAGAATTGCGTACGGATATCGACGCACTACGCCGGATTCCGATTCCGCTGCCGGATCATCCTCCCGCGGATCACATGGATAACGATATGAATACGGAAGGGGTTCACAACCTTTCGAACAATGTGTCGCTTGGCGCGATCGCTACCCTCGATATCGCGCTGGGTCCCAATCAGGTGAGTCGTGAAAACGGAAAGCGCCGTGTAGTCGTTACCGCGAACGTGCGAGGGCGCGACATTGGTTCGTTCGTAGACGATGCACAATCGGCCATCGCGCAAGGAGTCGAGGTCCCTGCTGGATATTGGCTGGAATGGGGCGGTACGTTCGAACAAATGATTTCGGCCGCTCAACGCTTGCGCGTAGTGGTACCCGCGGCGTTGCTGTTAATCTTCTTGTTGTTGTTCACGACGTTTGGCAATGTTAAGGACGCACTGCTTGTGTTTACAGGCGTTCCGTTAGCGCTGACCGGCGGCGTATTGTCCCTGTGGTTCCG
>JAJDAB010000439.1 GCA_029262095.1 Candidatus Hydrogenedentota bacterium | reverse complement strand
TTGGCGTTCCGCTGGGGAATTCTACGCTGGCGACGATGTCGTCGCCATCCAAATTTGGAAACAGGAGAAACTTAACTTTTCCGCTGCTCATCAATCCACCGGTCGCCATAAAAACACTTACGGCGACGCATGCGATTACGTAGCGATATTTCACGCATGTCGCGAGGAACGGCCCGTACATGTGATCGATGAACCATTCCAGGCCATGGCTAAATTTTAGCCGAAGCCTGTGAATGCGTTGGATGATGGGGTGTCCCTCGAATTGAGGTACGTTGGGATCGGGAAGGTGGTTTAAATGTGCGGGGAGCAGGATGAGGCACTCGATCAAGGAAATGAGGAGCGCCGAAATAACGGCTACCGGCATGATGGAGATGAATTTCCCCATTACGCCACTCACAAACATCAACGGCATGAAGGCGATGATGGACGTTGTGACCGCGGCAATGACGGGGAGTCCGACTTCGCGGGTTCCGTTTACGGCTGCATGCAGAGGGCCATCGCCTCGTTTTCGGTGTACGTAGATGGCCTCGCCGACGACAATGGCATCGTCGACAATGATCCCCAGCACCATGATTAGGGCGAACAGGGAGATCATGTTGAGTGTCGCACCAAGCATCCACATGATGGCCAAGCCGCCCCCGAGCGATATCGGGATACCCATCGCGGCCCAAAAACTTAGACGTAAATCTAGGAACAACCAAAGCAAACAGAACACGAGGGTTAGACCAATGGCGCCATTTCGAAGTAGGAGATTGATTCGTTTTTGGAGGTCGATGGAGTTATCGCTCCACACGAGGATGTTGTAGCCTTCGGGTAGGGTCGGATTTTTCTTAGCCACCCATTCTTTCATTGTGTTGGCGATGGCGACCATGTCTTCTTCTTGCGTTTTGAACACGAGAATGTTGAGCGCGGATTCTCCATTTAATCTGGAGATGACTTGGTCTTCTTGAAAACTGTCTCTGATCTCGGCGACTTGATCGAGCTTTACGAATTCACCATTCATACCCGCCATCAACACGATGTCTGAGAACTCTTTCCCGGTGTATTTCCGGCCGACGGTGCGGAGCCGGACTTCTTCGCCCTTGGTTCGCAAGGTTCCTGCGGGCAAGTTTGTGTTGTTGCGCTGCACTGCGCTCGCGACATCATCGAGGGTCATTCCGTATTCACGAAGCCGGTCTTCGGATACTTCGACGGAGATTTCGTAGGGCCGCGTTCCTTGTACGTCGACTTGTGTGATGCCTGGGAGTTCGAGAATCTCGTCTTTGAGGTCTTCGGCCCATTCTTTCATTCCGCGTTCGGTCGGCGGGCCGGATATCGAGAGGACGACGACTTCACCTCGAATGGTGATTTCGTCGACGATGGGCTTTTCAGCGTCGACGGGGAGATTGGGAACGCCGTTGATCGCGGTCTCGACGCGGTCTTTCACTTGCTTGAGGTCGTAGTCCTCGAATACTTCGATCATGAGGGCGGCTTGATTCTCGACCGAAGTGGAGCTGTATCGCTTGATGCCTTCGAGCCCTTCGACCGCTTCTTCGAGCTTTCGGGAAATGCCCTCTTCAACTTCTTCAGGATCGAATCCGGGATATGCGACGGCTACGGTAATGACGTCGACGGAGAACTCGGGAAAGATTTCGCGGAGCATGTTGGTGGCGCCGAGGAACCCTCCGAAGAGGATGAGGACCATAAGGATGTTGGCGAAGACGATGTTTCGCGCAAATGCAGCGATGATCCCCTTCATTCCGCAGTTGTGCTTCCGTCATCGTGGATTACTTCGAGCAGGATATTCTCTAACGGATTTGTGAGCCGCGTGGTGATGAGGAGTGCGTCGTCTTCGAATTGTCCGCGAATGAGCACTTCGTCGTCTTCTTTGTGAACGACTTCAACGGATACCGTTTTTAGTCGCCCGTCAATTGCCATGTATACAGTGCCTTCATGACTGACGAGTCCATCGGGCACGCGGTAGACATTCTCTACCGTGCGACCAGGAATTTTGACTGTACAGAACATGCCGTTTACCAGTGGCAACTGACCGGATTTAGTGGGCGCAGCATCTTTACCATCTACGCGGACTACGAGGTTAATTTCGCGTGAGGCCTCGTTGTACATGCCCACGCGATGGAGCGCGCCGGTCCAGCATTGTTCGTGGGTGATCTGGTCGGTCCAGCGAATCTCACATTCGACCGGTTCAACCGCGGAAAACCATGCCCGGCCCGGATGTACCGGTGCCGATTTGTATTGAATCCAATCGCGCACATCTTTGGCGGGAAGGGGTACGCTAATTTCAAGGACCGCATCATTCGCGAGGGTAACGAGTTCGCGGCCTGGGGAAATGTACTGCCCGACTTCTACACTGTTAGCGGTAACGCGGCCGGTGAATGGCGCGAGGAGTTTAGTGCGCTTGGCATCGATCTCGGCGAGGTCAAGCCGTGCACGAGCGGAGGCGAGCTGTGCGTCTGCTTCGGCGATCCGCATCGGGTAGACCTGAACGATTTGTGCTAATTGGTCCGCGGCGTCAATTGCTGCGTTGTAGGCTTGTTCTTGTACATCAACGCCAGATTGGCTACCAACGTCGTCGCCTTCGAGGAGGTTTTTGCGGCGGTCGAATTCTTTTTGAGCCAATTTGCGCGATCGCTCTACGGTCAGGAGGCGTTTCTGGTCGATTGCGTATTGCGTCTTGAGTCGTTCGAGTTGGCTGTCGAGTTGATGTACTTGGGCCTGTGATTCGTTTACCCGCGCCACGTAGCTGCTGGGATCAATTACAAATACGGCTTCGCCTTCTGGGATAATCCCACCGACGTCTAGGTTCGGGTGTACTTCAACCACGGTGCCCGCAACTTCGGGCGCAATGGCGACGACATCGAGTGCTCGCGCCATTCCGAATCCACCGACGGTGATTTGTTCGGTCTCAGCCTTAACGGCCATCACGTTCACCCGAATTATATCTTCGGGTAGTTCGGCCGACTCCGGGTCTTTGCGCATGCCGGCCAAGGCTTCCCGGATCATGACCCCCACAGCCAATACGGCGAGGCCGAGAACAACAGATTTTATTGCAGTCTTCATTAGGCCACTCCCTCGCGCCGAACCATTGGCGCCGAGTCTTCTCCGTATACACGATTAATCTCTTGATAGACCTCGCACCAAAGTTCGGCATAACGGGGGCCGACCCTCTGTAGCACTTCGGCTAGTGCGCCTACCATATATTCTTCCATGCGCAATACGGTGCTAGTGCCAAGTTCAGTAAGGCGAACCACCACTTGTCTGCGATCTTGAGAACTTTGCTCCCGCGTTAGGACTCGAATTTCGACGAGCCGATCCACCATCGCGGATACGGAGGGCGCGGAAACCTCCAAGTCAGCCGCGATTTCCTTAATCGTGGTTGGTCCGATATCGTGACAGGTCATCAACATGTTCAACTGGGGAATGGTGAGATCGGCGAGTTCGGTTTCTCCCTCCCCCATTCGGTCGCGCATGAGGGATTGTGGTTGAGGAAACTTTCGCTTCATCAGCCGAATCGTATCGTGCAGGAGACGTGCTTGTTCTTGGAGTGTATGGGACATGAGATTCCGATTGCCGCGAATAAGTGCGCTGATTCGATCGCACTAGCCTAACTCAATTAATTCACAACGCTAATTGTATGGATTCCTCTTTGAAGATTCAAACTACATTAATAACGGCCTAAACTATTGATATCAATAATTTTATACTCGAAATGTCCAATCGTTCACGTTCTCTTCAATCGTGATTCTTATCATGATTAACACGGTTCAGATTAAAAATCTTCCTGAAAATGTCTGCGAGTATGTTGACGAGATTGGTACGGCGCTGGGTGACCTGTATGGAGCCGCCGCAGAGACGGCCTACCGAATTGGGGCAAAGGCATCGTATTCGCGACTGATCCGACATCCGGATGTGATGGTTTGGGGGTGCGATCGAAATGAAACGCCGGGGTTGGTCATTTGTGTTGTCCGTCGGGGCATCGGTCACATTACGTTGCTCCATGTCCTCAAGAAACGGGATGGCGAAGGGATTGAAGGCGCGTTGCTCGATGCGGTGACATTGGACCTTCGTCGGCGAGGTGTGCGTGCAATTATTGGGGAATTTGTGCGGTATCGTCCGCTCGATTTGGAAGATACTCTGTTGAAACTGGGTTATTTGAAGTTTGATCGGCAGTTGATGATTGCAGATCTAGGTGATCCCCGATTGGCGACGGAAGGTGCTGTATCGAGTTCAGCGTGTGGAGAACGGGACGAATTGGCGGCGGATGTGTTGGTGGATGCCTATTGTGATCATCCGAGCCGTATCCTCCATCCAGAGGCGCATGACGATTCGAGCGCAATCGGATTTTTGGAATCTTTCCGTGCTGGAGGGTTTGGGGCGACGAGGGATTCGTTGTATCGCATCTGTCAGTCGGGTGACCGTTGCGAAGGAATGATTGCAGGCGCTGAAGCTGCACCGGATGTGGGGTTCATATTGCATGTGGCGACCACACGGCGCGTTAGGGGTAGTGGCATGGGCACGCGGTTGATTCGTGAATTGGCTGATGCATTGCGCGTGGCGGGGTATCGACGGGTCGGGCTTGGTGTGACGCGTGGAAATCCGGCGGAGAGACTTTACGCGCGTCTGGGTTTTGAGCATTTGTTGCCGGTTGAGACGTACGTCTGGTGGGCAACGCCGAATTCGGGAGAGGAACCCAGGTAGGCTCTCGATACGCTTTAGCATGATAGAATAGAATCTTGATGTGCATTGGTATTTAAGGGGAATGCAATGTCCGCAGTCGTCCACAACAAGGGAACGCGTTTCGTCGGAACCGTGGTGAGCATCGCCGTCGTGGCGGTTTTGGTGCGTGTTGCTTTCTCTGCCGCGGGCGGAGAGCAGACGCCTGAACTGGCGTTCATTGAGGGCGTAATCGCGAATGAGACCGAGGCTATCGATGCAATACGCCGATTCGATCAAGCGCAATTGGCTCTTGCGTCGTGGGATATCGACAATGCGCGAACCTTGGACGCGAATGGAGATAGCGCCGGCGCCGAAGAGAGCGCGGGTTCCGCACGACGTCGGGTTGGAATGGTCGATCAAGCGTATCGGGTTTTCTTGAGGGCGTACCCAGATAATGCCCGCGGGCTGTCGTATCATGGTGAACTGTTGTATGACCATTTTGACGATCCCGTAACGGCACTCAAAAACTGGCATTTGGCGACATCGCTCGACCGCACACTCAGTGCCCCGCACAACAATCTTGGACTGCATTATTGTCACGTTGGCAGTTATCAGAAAGGGTTGCGGAGTCTCGATAAGGCGCTCGAACTGGATTCGGATCACGCGGATTATCAATTCAACATGGCGCAAATTTATTTGGTTCATGGTCCGCAGGTAGAAAAGATTCGCGGTTGGGACAAGAAGCGCGTGTATCGGGAAGCAATGAAACACTCGAAGCGCGCAGCCGAGTTGGCACCGGACGATTACGAACTGCGGCAGGATTATGCGGTGAATTTTTTCGCGGCGGAGAATTATGGGGTGGAGGCGGATTGGAAAGAGGCGGCAGTCGCTTGGTCGGCGGCGCGTGAAAAAGCGCGCAATCAGACTGAAGAGTTTTATACTTGGCTTAATGAAGCTCGGGTCTGGATCGAACACGATGATACGAAACGCGCGGAGCCTTGTCTCGACGCGGCGTTGGCGATCATTCCGGAGAGCGGGGTTGCGTTGAGCTTGCTCAAGAAGGTGCAGGAACAGGGAGACTAGACGTGTATTGGGCGAGCGCCCGCGCGTAGTTTGATATGTCGAGAGCCCGGTACATGTTTTATAGCGTCGTCATCTTTGTTTGTCTCATCTTGTTGTACTTGTTTCTGGTACGTGGGATGCATTTTTTTCTGGTGCCATCCGGTTCGATGGAGCCGTTACTCCAAGAGGGCGACTATATCGTGACGTTTAAGGCTTCGGCGTATCAGCCGGGCCAAGTTGTGGTGTTTGATGATCCGCAGCGTAAGGGCGAATTCTTGGTGAAGCGGATCGCGGCGGTCGCGGGTGATACGGTCGAGATGCAGGGGGGCGCACTGTTTATTAATGGACAGTACGTATCGGAACCGTACGTGAAGGAACCGCTGTTTCTCAATTATGGTCCTTACGAGATACCGGCAGGATGTTGTTTTATGCTGGGCGATAATCGAAAGTTTAGCGAAGATAGCAGTAGCGAGGTCTGGAACGCGGGGGATTGGGATTGTCGTCCGGGTATCGGCGCAGACACGATCATTGGGGTGGTCCGTCGTATCTATCTGCCCTTGAATCGATCGGGTTCCGTTAAGTCGTTTTCGCGGGATTCGTACGAGTTGCCGGAATAAGCGGCGGGATTTCCAACGATGTTGCAGCACGGACTTGAATTTGCAATTCTAACTTTTACCCTACTGGAAATCGTTTCCCATCCTATGGCGTTTACTAATTCATGACGTACGGCACTTCCAACTTTGACCAATATGACGACGGGGCAACACCCGGCTTCCGTATGACGCATGCGGTGCAGCGGCTCATTCTGATCAATGCGGCGATTTTTGCTTTGCAGTTGGTAGTTAATATTCCGCTGGGCGGATCTGCGATGGCGGTGTTTAGCGCTGTGCCTGGTGGTGTGGCGATTGAATGGCTTGCTTTCACTCCTGACGATTTGTTGCGCGGGTATATTTGGCAGCCGTTCACCTATATGTTTCTGCATGGCG
>JAJDAB010000438.1 GCA_029262095.1 Candidatus Hydrogenedentota bacterium | reverse complement strand
ATGTTCAGCGCGCAGTTCAATCCCCATCGCGTGATGAGTCATCGGCTGGTGCCGGATGGCGCGACGTATCGCACCGAGGATGCCGATTTCTTGAAATCGACGTATCCCGATTTCTATCCCACCGATGTTCTGCAAGATGCGGACGGTAGCTTACTCGTTTCTGATACCGGCGCTTGGTATGTCGATGCGTGCCCCATTTCCCGTGTGGCAAAACCGGAGGTCAAGGGCGGCATCTATCGTGTGCGCAGGACCGATCATGTTTCGCCGGATGATCCCTGGGGCGAACGAATCGATTGGAATCAACTCTCCGACGTCAAAATCGTGGCTCTCCTAGAAGATCGGCGCATGGTCGTTCGCGATCGCGCTTTCCAACAGCTCACCGGTCGGAATGTCCCAATTGATGCGCTTAGCAAGCATGTGTCGACCGCTACATCGGCCGAAAGCCGTGTGATCGCACTTCGAGCGATTGCTCAATCCGATCAACCCAACTCGGCGGACGCACTCATCGACGCATTGGACAATGACTTCGATGTAGTACGTCTGACAGCGATTCGTGCACTGGCAGATAACGTCGTAAAAGGTGCGATTCCTAAACTGCGTCGATTCCTAGAAAGCGATTCGCCACAAGAACGCGCCGAAGCCGCTTCCTCCCTAGGCCGGCTCGACGCTCAATCGGCCGCACTCGATCTGCTCGCCGCGGCAGAACATGCCGGTGACCGATTCGAGGAACACGCAATCATTTACGCGCTCATCGAACTGGATGATACGGCGGTGCTGGCGAAAGGGCTCACGTCGGAATCTCCACGTGTACAGAAGACTGCGCTGATCGCTTTAGATCAACTCGACTATCCCGGACTTCGGGCGAAGCACGCCCTGGCGTTGATGGAGCGTGAGGACGATGCGCTTCGTGGGGCTGGTCTATGGGTCGCGTCGCGTCACCCGGACTGGGCAAACGAAGTCACGGGGTTCGTCAGCGAACGACTCAGAACAGCGGCGCTCGACGATGCGGAACGATCCAGCTTGCAGGCGATTTCTGGCGCATATGCGAACACCGAGGTGATGCAGAACGCGATTGCCAGCTTGGCAGCGGACGCATCTCTTGACGAAGAGCGGGCGCTATTCCTGTTTGATCTGATGGATACGCGAACCGGTTCATTACCCGAAGATTGGCGTGATGCAATTGGCAATGGGCTGGGCGCAGCTTCGACAACGATTAGGGCGCGGGTAGTAGATGCGATAAACCTACACGGCCTAGATTCGTTTGACGCCGAACTGCGCGCAATCGCGCAAGACACCAATGATAGCGACGCGATTCGAATCGCAGCGTTAGACACACTCATCGCACGACATCCCGCGCTTCGCCCGGAAGAACTTGAGTTAGTGTCCGAGGCGCTGTCGCAACGCGCGGATCCCGGCATGCGATCCCGCGCCACCCGAATTCTATCGCAAGCCGAACTCGCCTTGGAAGATGAACTCACGTTAGCCACCGAGATGATTCCAAGCGCAGACGCGCTCGTGATGACCGGCATCCTCGCACGGTTCGAGGGTCGACGTGAGCCGACGCTTGGGCGTTCGTTAATCGCGGCGCTAAATTTCCATCCAACGATTGATCGTTTGCTTACGGACGCACAGGCGGATCGCTTGTTCAATGGTTATCCCGCCGACGTCCGCGCTGAGGCCGACGGACTGCGGAATAAACTGATCGGCCGGGACGATCGGCTGGTTGCACGTTTTATCGGATTGGAAGATCAACTCAATAGCGGAGACGTGGGCCGCGGGCGCCAAATCTTTTTCGGCGATCGGGCGTCGTGCTCGACGTGTCACGCCATTGGTGATGAGGGCGGAAACCTGGGTCCGGACCTGACGACAATAGGACTCGTTCGGTCCGGTCACGACTTGTTGGAAGCAGTCTTGTTTCCAAGCGCCAGCATGGTCCCTGATTACACACCGTTCCTCATCGAAACGGCGGACGACATTCATGCAGGGATTATCGAACGCGATTTACCGGGATCCGTCGCGCTCCGCATGGGCGCGGATGAACGGCGCGTCATCGACAAAGACGACGTCCTCTCTATTGAACCGTCGCCGGTCTCCATCATGCCGGAAGGACTCGACGCGGAGTTGTCCAACGAGGAACTTATCGATTTAATCGCGTTCTTGCGGTCATTGAACAATGAGCAGTGGCTGCTTCCGGAGCAACGGAACGCGGGCGACTAGATTACTCGATTGTTTCCGCGTAGGCATCCAAGTATCCGGCATCAACGACGTTATCAAGGTGCTGTTCAAGTGTATTGAGCGTAAACACCGCGACCCCTTCGATACCGGCTTCCCGGCTCACGCGCAAATAGTCGTCGATCTGAGACGCATCTTTGATCGCGCCATGACTGGTCTTGATCCCCAAGCAAAACGTGAACAACGCCCCGCTCTCCGACGGCTTCACCAGTGCACGCGCCTGTGCTAGCCGGTCGCGAAATACGTCCATGTACTTGTCACCGTAGTTGTCGGTATAGCAATAGCCCGAAACATTGATGATGTCGAGATACCCAGCTTTGGCCCATTGGTCCCAGCGTTGTCCGACGTAGTGGCCACGCGTGACATGCGGCCCCCAACAGTAGAGGGCAAGCTGCGTTTCGCCCAGTGCTTCGCGAATTTGAGTCATCAGTATGGAGAGACTCTTTTCCTTGTAACGTTGCCACGGCGTTTCGCCGCGGTCGGTCATCGCGTACTCCGAACTTCCCGTCTGTTCAACAAAATCGGCAGCGCCAACCGGATCGAGATCGATCGGCCGGTTTGGAAATCGTAAATAATCCAACAAGATTCCCTTCGCATCGTATCGCGTTGCGAGTTCGCGCAACATGTCGACGACCCACGATCGGGCATCTGGGTTCGCGGCCGAAATGTAGCCAATCGGTTCCCCACCCTCGTCGCGCAGCGCCCAGTCCGGATGGCGTTTTAGTATACCCGTTGGCCGATCGTGTCCGCTGGTTAGGACGGGTACACACGGATACACCGAGATTCCCGCATCGCGCGCGGCCTCGATGTATGCGCCCAGCGCGTCCCATTCCCCGTACAACGATTCGGGGTGATGGGCGCTTGGGTAGTATGCGACCCCCGATGAACTTGACGAATAGGGCATTAACACCGTAATCCCTGCGCGGCGCGCCGATTCGATACTCGATCGAATCGCTTCCAGTCGTACTTCCTCCGTTGCATCGCCATCGACCACGTGAGCGAGATGCACATAAGCCGCCACAAACGGTTCATCGGCCGACGCGAAACACCCGAAGGTTAAACAGAGAGTTATGACAATCTGCTTCACTGGCGAACAGCCTCCGCGCGAAGTGGACCGTATATACCTGTCCCGAGTTCAATGTTCAATACGCGTTCCGAGTCGAAAGCGGGATCGGTCCGCGCGGTACCCAAGGATTTTCCATCTTGATAGATTGAGATTGAATCCTCATCCGCAACAAATCGAAACGTTGTCTGCTCTTTCCACTCGAATGCTGCGGTGATCTGCCCCGGTACATAGATTTTGTGTATCGCTCCATATTGATCAACGGTTTCAACGTCCATGAAATCGTGTACCGGGAGGTGCGGTTGGCCCTGCTTGTTCATCGTAGAAACGAATAGCGAATCTTCGAAATTCGTTAGACTCGTGACCCGTTGTCCCCAGTAGTTATAAGGCGCGGGCTTATTCGCCATCGCACGAGCGAATGGCTCCTGATCGTCCTTGGTCATTTCCGGCTGATCAAACACGCGGGAGACCAATGACCACGCGTTCTCCTCATGATCGAATCGCCAGACTTCACCCCAAGGCCAAACACCGACGTAAAGGTAACCGCCGTAGATCGCCAACGTCTGCGCCTCCCGAGCATTGGATGAAACGCTATCCGGGAACGGTATCGCGGGTTCAAACGGTTGCAATCCGTTCGCGTCGTACTGGTAAAGCGATCCGGAAGGATAATGACCAATAAGGACTTTGTCGTAATAGCGGAGCATGCTGTAGCCCTGCCAACTCTTACCGTCCGTAAGGCGGTGGCGTGTCAGCGCCCCTTCCTTATAAGAGTAAAATTCGCCAACGTTTGTCGTGACTAAGACCTCATCGTCGTATGTACCGTACGTGAAGACGTTGCCAACGATGTCGAATACGTGAGCCTCATCCAGCGTTACGGTTTCTCCCGGCTCCCATTCAGTGACATACAGTCGATCGGGTTTGAAGTGATAGAGAAAGAGCGAACCGTTGGCGTAGTAGTAGCGGCCACTACCCAATTGGGAATCGTAAATCACGTTTCCGTCGTATCGAATTCTGCTACCCTCGAAAACGAGGAGCTTGTTCGCCACCGATTGTATTCCGCCAAATGCGTTGGCGGTCTGGGTCCATTGGTCTTCGATCGGCGCCCACATGTTGCCCTTGTTGAGCGATTGAAAGGCCACCGCATTGCCCGCGCGATGGAATGCTAGCAACATATCATCGGCGACTTGGAGTCGCGTGCCATTGTTCTCCGGGCCGAACGGTTTGCCAAGATTGGTAATGGTTGGCCTAGGAGAAGGCGACTTCAAAAAGAACACGACTTGCCGGTTGTTATCGCGCAAATAGGTGGAGTGCGCGTCATCAAACCCCGCGCCCGCGATTACGTCGCCGTCGCGACCCCGTGCTTCGAATAAAGAACCGAGTGCCTGACCGCGATCTTCGCCCAACGTAACTATAATGGATACGTCTATCGCCAGAGATGGCGTTACGAACAATAACGTGAAGCTCAATAAAACCGCCGTAGATTTCAGCATTCGAGATGTGCCGCGATTACGCGATGATGTCATCGATGAGATAACCGTGCACATCGGTCAGTCGCCGATCGAGACCGTTGTAGTAATACGTCAATTGTTCATGATCGAAACCGAGCAGGTGCAACACGGTGGCATAATAATCCCAGACCGTGACCGGGTTGAGTTCCGCGCGACGGCCAAACTCGTCGGTCGCACCGTAGCTGACGCCACCGTTAACGCCCGCGCCCATCATCCAGCACGTGAATCCGTCGGGGTTATGATCGCGGCCGGATGTTCCGGCCTGATGCGTAGGCATGCGCCCAAATTCGGTGGTCCAAAGCACCAAAGTTTCATCCAACATACCTGTGCGTTTGAGGTCGGTGAGTAACGCGGCGGTCGGCGCGTCGAAAATTTCGCAATGACGTTCATAGTCGGTCTTCAACGTCTTGTGCGCATCCCAATTCAGTAAGCCGTCCACGCCGGATGCACGCGATCCACAATATAGATTGACGTACCGCACGCCTCGTTCGAGCAGTCGCCGTGCCATCAAACAATTCCGGGCGTACGACGCCTTGAGGCGATTGGGATCCTTAGTGCCGTATAGCGCATGAACGTGATCCGGTTCTTTCGATAGTTCGGCTACTTCCGGAGCCGACAATTGCATCCGGGCCGCGAGTTCATACGACGCCATGCGCGCATGCAGTTCCGAATTACCGGGATGCGACTGAGCGTGTTTCGCGTTCATCGACTCAATGAGCGCGCGTGTGGCTTGCTCTTCAGCTTCATCAACACCGGACGGCAAATCAAGATTGCGAATCGGCTGATGATCGGCGAGGACGATCGCTTGATGTTGCGCCGGAAGAAATCCGTTCGCCCAGTTCGCTTTACCGTTCGGCGGTTCGCCGCGCACGTCGGGAATCGAAACATAAGCCGGAAGGTTCTCGTTTTCACTACCCATGGCGAAGCTAAACCATGCGCCGGCGCTCGGGAAACCTTCATTAACTTGGCCGGTGTTCATGAAGATGCATCCCGGCCCATGTGTATTGGTCTTCGAAGTCATAGAATGCACAAACGCGATGTCGTCGGCATGCGCTGCCATGTTCGGCAACAAACTCGACCACATCTTTCCGCTCTCGCCGACCGGGTTGAACGCCCATGGACTCTTCATCAAGTTGCCGTTTTTGCCTTGGAAACTGACGAATTCCTCTGCGCCGGGCAGGGGTTGTCCGTGATATTTTTCCAGCGACGGCTTGTGTTCCCACAGGTCCACATGCGAAGCAGCGCCGGGACAAAAAATCTGGATTACACGGCGTGCTCTTGGTGGCGTATGCGGCGTAAGTACCCCCCCATGATTGGCGGATGCCAAATCAGCGCCTAACAAGCCAGCCAAACCAATGCCCGCCATACCGGTATAGACATCAGCTAAAAATCCACGCCGCGAAATCAATTGATCGTGAACGGAACCTACCATGCGGGTATCACGATTCGAGCAGTACGTTCCCATCAATTAGTCCACATAAACCAGTTCATTTGCATTCAATAGCCCCCGGCAGAAGGCTACCAATCCATGTTGCTTGGCGAATTCCTCCCCGGTCTTTCGCTCATCCGCGTTGGGCTCACGTGAAAACGCGATCGCGTACGCGCGATCAATCTGTGTATCGACATCGTTACGGTCTGCCTCGGCTTCTAAGCGTTCGGCCAGCGCGGACGCCATGTCCATGGTGAACTGATGATTCATGAGCGTGAGTGCTTGAAGCGGAGTGGTGGTCGACGCACGGCGCGGCGCGGCCAACGCGCAATCGGGACTATCGAATTCTGTCATGAGATCGACACGGCCCGCCCGGACGTTTTGATGATATACCGCGCGACGGTATGTTTCAGGACCGTGGGTATCCAGCGGAGCGTAAGTCGAAACGTTATCACGCATATATTGATAGAGTCTGAATCCCGGGCCGCCCATTTTCGAATCAAGCTTGCCCGCAACCGCCAAAATCGTGTCGCGCAGTTCCTCAGCGGAGAGTCGGCGCGGCGCGAACCGCCATAGCAATTGATTGTCCGCGTCCGTGGCGGCAGCGTCCGCTCTGAATTCGCCGCTTTGTCGATAGGTCTGCGAGAGCATCAGCAATTTATGCATTCGTTTCAAACGCCACGCATCACCCCCATTGGACGGCGCGACCAGTTCACGCGCAAGCCAATCTAATAACGCGGGATGACTCGCTTCCCCGCCCATGAATCCGAAGTCGCTCGGATTCGGCACGATGCCGCGGCCGAAGTGGTAGTACCAAATCCGGTTCATAAGTACACGCGGCGTCAACGGATTCTCCGGCGCGACAATCCAGTCCGCCAAATCCGCTCGCCGTTGGCGCTCCGGAGTTTCGTTTGTGAGGGCATAGAATCCTGCAACGCCGTTCAACGCAGTGACTGAAGACGGTACAACGACGTCGCCTTTGCGTTGCGGATCACCGCCGAGGAATACGTGATAGTCGCCTTCCGGTTGGGTGAGACGGCCGACGCGTAGCCGGGGCAATGAAGGGACTTCGCGAATACGGCGATCCAGGTCGGCGATTTGCTTGCCGAACGAAGCGCGATCCCCGCGTTCTTCAGTCGTCATCGACCAGTCCAACAAACGCTTCCGGCGATGGGCTTCGTTGACAGGTTTACGCGAACGGGAATCAGCGACCTGCGTCCATTGCTCGCCGTCCGTTGAGGCTTCAATTCGGTACTCGCTTACGATGGGCGCTTCGCCATGGGTCGGGCTAAGCGCGCCGGTCCTGTCGCTGGAGAAGAACACACGACGGATCGATTCCACCTTCGCGAATTCAATGACTAGATCAGGGCCGGAAGCAATCCAACGCTCACCAAATTTTCCGTCAATCGCGACGTCGGCAAGATACGCGTCGCCGAAATCTTCCGCGACGCGGCTACGCCCCGTCGCCTTTCCCCCATTGGCCGCAGCCGCCACATTTCTCGGCGCGTCATCGGCGGTCCAGACTTCAAATTCGTCCAAGCGATAATTTGTGCGCGCGTTTGGATCGTTGTCACGCCCTTCGCTACGCAGCCGGACGAAGCGCGCGTTGGTTGGCGGGAACAACTCCTCCGTGCCTTTGCGATTGACGGGGGGACGCGTCCAACGTGCTTCATGTTCCGCTAGATTCGATTTCGCTCGCTCGTTGATCGCGTTTTCGAGTTCGCCTTTAGACTTCGCGAGTTGATCCCGTTCAGCGCGAAATGGACCCACTTGTGATTCGTACGCCGCGCGTTGTTCGTCGGTCGCAACCGTACGGCTATCGTGATAGACACCCGCGAACGTTGTGTAAAGTCCGTAGTAATCGCGTTGTGAAATCGGGTCAAACTTATGATCGTGACAGCGCGCACACCCAACCGTAAGCCCCATAAAAGCCTCGCTTGTTGCGCGAATCATTTCGTCGATCCCATTGGCGCGGATTTGAGCCGCTTGTACCGGGTCTTGGTTCCCGACAATATCGTGCGGCCCCGCTACGAGAAACGTCATACCGACTTCTACAGCTGGATCACCTGGAGCCAGCGCATCGCCCGCAATGTGTTCACGCACCATGCGGTCGAACGGCTTGTCCTCGTTGAACGATTCGATGACGTAATCGCGAAATGGCCACATGTCATCAATAATGTGATTAACTTCGTACCCCGTGCTTTCACCGAACCGTACGACGTCAAGCCAGTGACGCCCCCATCGTTCGCCGTAATGTGGAGACGCGAGCAATTGGTCGAGCAATGCCTCGTACGCACCGTCGCCAACGCGATCGGGCGAACCGGCCTCTGCCTCGCACGCCGCGCGAAATGCCGAGACCTCTTCCGGTGTCGGCGGCAGCCCAGTTAAATCATAGGTTGCCCGCCGAATCAGCGACCGAGAATCCGCGGGTTGCGAAGGTCGAAGCCCATTGGATACGAGTTTTGAATGAACAAACCGATCGACGGGGTGTGCGGCCCACGAGCTTGATTCTTCTACGGAAGGGGGCACCACTTCGGAAAGCGGTTGGAGCGACCACCAATCATATCCCGCGCGTTGTTCGTTCGACGCGGAAAACGCGTCGATCGGATCGAATACGGCGGGACTTCCGCTCTGTGCCGATGCGCAAACGCCCAAGATGACGGCGTTGGCGATAATCGTCATTCGGACCACGCTATTCACGTCGTTCATAAAGCTCCTGCACAAGGCCGCTGAGCGATTCGGAAATCTTGTCTGACGCTTGCACTTCCAAGAAACTTGACCGTGCACGCCACGTTTCATACCCGCCGAGCGCATGCTGATCCGGTGTGGGCAAGTATCCGTAATAGCCGTTCGCCAATTCAATGATAAAACTATCCGCGAACGGGTTTGTATTCTTGAATCCGAGGCCGATTTCTACGAACACCTCGCACGGAATCGCACCAATGGTCAGATCGCCAATACGCAACGCTTGGATGGGAATCGTAACTGCTGCGGGGTAGTCGCTCAACAGGACGGTCTCACGCGCATAAATCTCGGGAAGCGTTCGCATATCCGACGTTTGAACTGCGGCGATGGTCTGCCGCGCGGTCGCCACGTCCTCTTCCGAAGGAAGCCGTACGCCCAACTCAATCTCCGCTTCCACGGCATCCAGTATTATGTCTGTGGTAAACGACAAATCTTTATACGCACCTTGCACAGCCTGCGCCACTTTTTCGGCTACTGCGTTCATTGTTTCGTAGGGTTCAGCAGGCTGCGCCGGGCTTCGAAAATCGATGTTGTTGATATCTCCGCTCGTTCCGTTCGACATCATGGCAACGAACGGCGGGTCTTGAGGACTCGCGTTCAGCAATGCCTCAATACGGTTCGCAAAGACACCAAAATAGTCAGCCGACGCTTGTGATCCAGGCACGCCGCCGACGTAGTGGAGAGCGTAATTCGCGAGCAAGGCCATTGGCGTGCCGTCTAAGTGTTCGATCGCCACAATCGAGACCTCGGGGTCGGTTGGCCCCCAAGGTTCAACAAGATTCACGTGTGCACGTGGCGGGTTCATCCGAGCACGATCAGAATCCGAACCGAATGGATTGTTCCCCACGGTTCCAGGCTTCATTTTCCAGCGACGGTTAAAGACTTCATCAGGGACCGATGCCGCCCCCCAAGCGATGCTGGCCGGAGCGAGATTGTTGTGCGCACGGATGACACCGTCGGCAATCCGGCGCGTCAGGAATTTTTGGTAATCCGGGTCAGGGTCTGACTGGAAGACCGGCGTCGCGCACGGCGCAGAGTGCGTATGCGTCGCGGCCATGAGCATGTTTGCGGTTGGGATTCCAGTCCGATCGGATGCCAATTGCTTTGCGTTGTTGAATAGCGAACGTGGAATCATACAACTGTCGACCATCACGAGGGCGAGTTGCGTTGCTCCATCGTCGAGTACCAGACAGCGTGCATGCAACTCGTCATGCACATGGTCGATAACGCGATCGCGCATGTGCCCCGCGACCGATACACCCAACCGAGGCGTGATATTACTCGTCGCGGCGCCAGCCCGGAATGTACGAGCATCCTGCGCATCCGCAATAGATGAAAGTCCGGCAAGACACACGACGATCAACAATACTCGGGCCGCGAACACCGTTTTTCGATACATCGCTTATTACCTCGGATCGCCGTACGCCAGCGCTCCGCCATTCTGTATGATGGGCACGCTGCGATTCGTTACATGTTCTCCAGAGGAGTATAGATGATTTCGTTCGTCTCGACACTGTTCATGATGGCCGCCGGGATTGGACCGGTCGCCCCGTCCGACTCCGTATCGCGATTGCACGTTCCACCAGATGTGCGTGTAGAACTCATCGCCTCCGAACCGGATATTGTCGATCCCGTAGCCGTCGCTTTCGATGAATATGGGCGCATGTTCGTGGTGGAAAATCGCGGATACCCGGAAGACGCCTCGAACGCGGGGACCATCGCGTTGCTCACAGACGACAACGACGACGGCATCTACACCCGGAAATCAACCTTCTACGCTGGGCTGAATTTTCCAAATGGCGTGATGCCTTGGAACGGGGGCATTATTGTGACCGATGCGCCGCACGTACTGTTTTTGAAAGATTCTACCGGCGATGGAATCGCCGACGTCCGCAAGGTGATGTTGGATGGATTCTCTCTGGGCGGCTCGACTCAACTTCGAGTGAGTCACCCGACGTTGGGTTTGGACAATTGGATTCATTTTTCGAATGGATTGAGTGGAGGCGACGTGAAAGCCGCTAGCGATTCCGACCCAATCTCCATGGGATTGTACGATTTACGATACGATCCGTTTACAGGGAAACTGGAGACCGTTGGCGGGCGCGCCCAGTTCGGACTGACGTTCGACAATCTCGGTCACAAGTTCGTCTGTAGCAACCGTAACCACATTCAGCACGTCGTACTGTCACCACATGATCTGGCGCGCAATCCCGCGTTGACGTTCAGCGCGACGGCATTCGACATCCCGGATCACGGCGCCGCTGCGGAAGTGTTTCCCCTGACCGGCGCTCCAACAACGGCGTACGCGCACGCCGGTACGTTTACAGCGGCCTGCGGCTTGACCATCTACCGAGGATCCTCTTTGCCGCAGACATATCGCGGCAACGCGTTTGTATGCGAACCGACGGGGAACCTTGTTCACCGGGATGTCCTGGAACCATCCGGATCGACGTTTGTAGCCAAGCGCGCGCGACAGGACGTGGAGTTCATCGCATCCGAGGACGAATGGTTCAGACCCGTATTCCTGACCAACGGTCCTAGCGGCGCGCTCTACCTATGCGACATGTATCGTGGTACGATTGAACACCCAACATACTTGCCCGGCGAGGTCGCGGCCGTCACCGATTTCAAGGCTGGTAAAGATCGGGGCCGCATCTACCGCATAACAGGCGAAGATGGTCATCGCACACCATTGCCGACTCAGGTCGATACGGATTCGCTGATCAGTCAATTGGCGAATGAGGACTCCTGGACCCGAGATACGGCGCACCAGCTGCTACTCGAACGGCGTGATGAAAGCGCAACGTCCAAGCTGCGCGAACGCCTGAAGTCGGACGCGCCCGTGTTAGCGCGGGTTCACGCACTAAGTCTCTTGAACGGTTTGGGTGCAATCGAGGATCGCGATTTACTCGTCGCGATGGATGACAACGAACCCGCATTGCGCGAGGTCGCCGTACGGTTTGCGCGAATTGCAGCGCCGCGCTCGGACGGATTGGCTAAGGCGATACAGACGCTAGCCCACGATTCGAGTGCGCACGTCCGTTTTGAAGCGGCACTTGCGCTGGGCGATTCACCGTCTCCCGAATCGGTCGACCGATTGGCCGATATTATGCTTGCCAGCCCTGGTGATACATGGACCGAAGCCGCAGTCCTGAGCGGAGTCAACGGGTTCATGTCGCAATTCGCGAAAGGCTTTCTAGACACATCCGGTGATGTCGCCCCGGGTGCAAACACCGCCTATGCCATTGGGTCTATGCTATCGCGCGGACTGCCCGCCGACGAGCTCAGTGAACTTGTGCCCATCCTCCTGGAGCGAGAGTCGCCGATTGGCACGCATTGGCGCATGTCCATTCTCAACGGAGCGCTTTCGACTTCGAGTCATGGCAGTCGCGCGCCTATCGATGGCTTAAAAACGAATCGATCCGAGCAGTTCGCTCAACAACTCGCCGCGCTAGTCGAGACCGCATCGCAATGGGCCGTGGACGTAAATCGATCGTCCGGAGAACGGCTGGGGGCGATCGAATTACTCGGGTCAGCACCCTTTGATGAATCCGTTGACACGCTGACGCAACTTCTAACCCCCGTAACGCAAGCCCCCGTCCAAGCAAAGGCGATCCGATCGCTGTTTCGAGGTCGCGACGGGCGTGCCGCTCCACTGGTTTTGGCGCAAGACCGTTGGAATGCCTTTACGGGTCAATCACGCGATGCCGCCCTGTCCGGACTGTTTTCGCTCCCGGATGGAGTCCACCAGCTGTTGGGAGCACTCGAGTCGGACGCCGCACCACCATGGACGGTTCCTGCCCAATATCGACGTCGTCTCATTGCGCACGCGGATGCGGCACTTCAGGCCCGAGCGAAAGCCGTCTTCGGAAAAGCGCCGCAACAAAATCGGATGAAGGTCTACGAAACGCTTCGGCCCGTCCTCGAGTTGACCGGAGATTCCGTGAAAGGCGGCGTGGTGTTCGAAAATACCTGCGCGAGTTGTCACCGTTTCCGCGAAACGGGTCACGAAGTCGGCCCCGACCTTACGGGGATCGGCAGCCAGTCCAGCGATTCCATCCTGCTCCATATCCTCGTTCCGAACTGGTTAAAGCTACCGGGCTATGAGAGCTACATCGTCGAGACCGATGCCTTAGAGGATTTTGTAGGCATCATCGTCGCTGAATCCGAGGTAAACCTAACACTCCGCGCCGCCTACGGCATCGAGAATACAATTCCACGTTCGTCGATCACGTCGATGAAGCTTATGGCCCTCTCGATGATGCCAGGCGAACTAGAACAGACCATGAGCGAACAAGAACTGCGGGACCTCATCGCATTCTTGAAGCGGGAACCGGCAAAATAAGCTGCTTTCCCTTTGCTTTGGGCGGTATGTCGATTCCCCTCTCATTCAAAACCCAATGGCCTTCCGCGATTTCAATCTATACGATTGATTAATATTATTAAACAAACATATAATTCAGTACATGGATTCCCAGCGTCAGGCGCTCCTAGACCACGCCGCGATGGCCTTCGCCAGGCACGGCTACGCGGGCGCATCGGTACGTCACATCGCCGATTCAGCCAGTATTAACGGAGCCAAGATCGCCTACTACTTCGGCTCCAAGGAAGGCCTCTTCAGAGCGGTTCTGAAGGACAGGGACGAGCGGATTCGGGAGCGGCTCGAATGGGCGGAGAAGTCAGCCGCGACAGGCCGCGCCCGCACGGAAGCCCGACAACGGGCCTATTGGAACTGCGTCGTCGTCGAATTCCCGGAATTTGTTCATCTGGCGTGGGGACATACATTGTTCGCGGGGGATGGCTTTCCCTCAGAAGATTGCCGCAGACTGGTGAGCGATCACTTGAAACTGGTGGATTCACCGGACGCGGTCGGATCACTGGCAATCGTGTTGCTATCGTCGTCTATCCCACTAATGGACAAATCCGAGCGCGATAGGCAAGCCTGGGCCGACAAGCTTTTTACCCCCACGC
>JAJDAB010000437.1 GCA_029262095.1 Candidatus Hydrogenedentota bacterium | reverse complement strand
AACATCTCGCAACGTATAAAGTTCCGAGTCACGTCCGGTTCGTTACGGAGCCATTGCCCCGTATAGCGTCTGGGAAATTCGATAAGCGGGCCTTGCAACAAGACACAATTAAGTGGTTGGAACATTCACAATCTGTTCCTCAATGAGCGGGTTCGACAGAACGGAGCACAAAATGGGACGGTTAGAAGGACGGTGCGCGGTCGTTACGGGCGCAGGAAATGGTATTGGTCGCGGGGTGGCGATTCGATTGGCGGCGGAGGGCGCGCGGGTCGCGGCGATGGACATTGATGCGGACGGTTTAGCCGTTACCGCCAGTGAAATCGGATCGGCCTGCATGCCGATTGAAGTCGATGTGGCGAACGATGATAGCTTGAAGCGGGCCGCGTCCGAGGTCGAGTCGACTTTTGGGGCGTTGCATGTTCTACATGCGAACGCGGGTATTTCGCGCCGGGGACTTGCGAGTGATTGTCCGCGCGAGGCTTGGGATGCCGTGCTCGCCGTGAATCTTACGGGTACCTATCGCACGATTCAGACGTTTTTTCCGATCATGCGCGATTCAGACGGCCATCGCGCGATGATCGCGACGGCGTCAGTTCAAGCATTGCGCGGTTCCGCTTGGACGGTGGCCTATGACGCTTCCAAGGCCGGTGTGACCGGAATGGTTCGGGCGTGTGCACATGAATTTGCGGCGTATGGCATTACCGTGAACGCGATTGCGCCGGGGCCGATCGATACGCAAATGCTCGGCGTGGGCGATAGCGAGGCGCGGCGCACACGGCTTGCAGAACGTGTGCCGTTGCGTCGGTTGGGGGAACCGGAAAATATCGCCGGGGCAGTGATGTTTTTCGCGACGTCGGATTCGGCGTTTGTCACGGGTCATGTCATGCCCGTGGACGGTGGTTTAATTATGAATGCGCCGGGGACCGCTTACCGCACACCCGAAGAACGCGGCAAATAGAGGGAATTCAAATGTCATTCGGTACATTACTTTATGAAGTCGAGGACCACATTCTGACGATTACGCTTAACCGGCCGGACCGGCTGAACGCGTTTAACGGTGAGATGTTTCACGAATTGTTGGAAGCATTTGACTTGGCGGATGCGGACGACGATGTGCGCGCCATCATCATGACCGGTGCAGGCCGTGGGTTTTGTGCGGGCGCCGATTTGGGCAGTGGCGGCGACACGTTCGCAGGGCGATCGGACGCACCGAAGAAGAAGACCGGGGATGAAGGCGGCGAGGTTTCGCGCCGAATCTACAACTGCCTCAAGCCCGTTATCGTTGCGTTTAACGGGCCGGCGGTCGGCGTCGGCGTGACGATGACGCTACCGGCGGATATCCGTTTGGCCGCGAAAGGGATCAAGATGGGGTTCGTTTTCGCCGGTCGCGGAATCATCCCCGAGGCCTGCTCGTCCTACTTCTTACCGCGCATTGTGGGCATTAGCAAAGCACTCGAATGGTGCTACACCGCGCGGGTATTCCGCTCTGAGGAAGCATTCGAGGCTGGACTCGTTCGGAGTCTGCATGAGCCAGATGAATTGATACCTGCCGCACGGGAATTGGCAAAAGAGATCGTCGAGAATTCGTCCGCCGTTTCGAACACCGTATTGCGGCACATGCTCTGGCGTATGTTGGGCGCGGCTCATCCGATCGAATCACATCGAATCGATACGCTGGGCATCAACGCGCTAGGCGACTCACCCGATTCTCGCGAAGGCGTCACGGCGTTCCTGGAAAAACGGAAGCCTGACTTCCCCGGACGCGTCAGTAAGGATTTACCGGACTTCTTCCCGTGGTGGAAGGAACCGGAATTCTAATACCCTTTTAGCGCGGCATATCGGTCGCGATGAAACCGTGAATTGCCGAAGGTTTCGGTTGCGACACGGGATCGCTTTAGATAGAAGCCGACATCGCATTCGTCGGTCATGCCGATGCCGCCGTGCATTTGGATGGTTTCGTTGCTGACGAGGTGGAAGGTGTCGTTGAGCTTCGCTTTGGCTAGGCTTGCGAGCATGGACGCGTCGTCCGCGCCTTCGTCGATCGCTTGGAGTGCGGCGCTAACCACGGAGCGGGCCAATTCGACTTCGCCGAACATTTCGGCGGCACGATGCTGAAGCGCTTGGAATGTGCCGATCTGTACGTCGAACTGTACACGGGTCTTGAGGTAGTCCATCGTGGTCCCGAAGATTTGCATCACGGAACCGAGCATCTCAGCCGCGATCGCTGCACGTGCACGGTCAAGCGCTTGGTCGAGGGGTGCGAATCCGCTATCGACTTCGCCAAGTACTGCTGATGCGTCGACTTGAACGTTTTCGAGTTTGATTAGCGCACTGTTTCGACTGTCGATCATGTGCATTCGCGTTCGGGTGACCCCTGGCGCGTTGGCGTCGACCAGGAATAATGTGATTCCGTCTTTGTCGCTGCCTTCGCCTGACGTACGGGCGGCTATGATGAGTTGGTCGGCGACGTGACCATCGAGCACAAATCGTTTCTCGCCGGAAATTGTGTAGCCATCGCCGGATTTCGCTGCCTTGGTGTCGATGATAGAGGGATTGTGCGATTGGCGTTCGTCGATCGCGACCGAGAGGAGACGTTCGCCCGCGATAATCGCTGCGATAATGTCTTCGCGTTGTGCGTCGTTGCCCGCGAGTTGCACGAGCGAACCGCTGAGGACGACCGTCGAGATCAGCGGCGAGGCGACGAGCGTCCGTCCGGTTTCTTCGAGGATAAGACCCATCCCCTTCATGCCGAAATCAAAGCCGCCGAGGTCTTCGGGAAAGAGTGCACCCGCCCACCCCATTTCCGCCATTTCGGACCAGATTTCTCGCGAGAATCCGGTTTCATCTTTCGTGTCGCGCAGTTCGCGGAACGCTGTAATTGGTGAACGCTTGCGGCAGAACTCCGTCGCAGCGTCTTTCAGCATATTCTGTTCGTCGTCTAATACCACGGTCATCTTTCTTACTCCTGGAATGCCGATGGCCCCATTTCTTAGCCACAGAGTTCACAGAGATCACAGAGAAAATCTCTTAATCCCGTCGATTAGTCTTTTCTCGCCGAAGTTCAGCAGAAGAGCTCGTTTCAGTTTTGTCGCTTTCAAGTATGAGAGCGTCTGGGCCATCGCCACTTCTGGCAGGTGAGCCAACGATTTCAGTTCAACAACAACTTCATCTTCCACAAGAATATCAATCCGTTGTCCCTTTATTGCACGTCCTTTATAAAAGATTTCGACATCAACCTGTCGGTCATGGCGAATTCCACGAAGATTGAATTCATGACACAAGGCTTCCTCATAGATAGACTCAAGTAGTCCCGGCCCGAGTAGTCGATGTACCTCAATTGCCGCGCCGATAACTTTTTCTGTTAGTTCGTCGCGCATGAACCTCTCTGTGTGCTCTGTGGCTAATTCTTCGGTAAGCCCAACACGCGTGTTGCGATGATGTTGAGCATAATTTCGGATGTACCGCCTTCGATGGAATAGCCTTTGGATCGCAGCCAGGTTCGGGCGAGGTTTAATTCTTGATCGTTGAACCCTTCGCCTTCCCAGCCGAGCGCTTGGTTTCCAGAGATTGAAATCAACAATTCCATTTTGTTCTTGGCGAACTTCGTGCCAACGTGCTTCAACATCGATGATGCCGCGCCGGCGCTCGCTCCTTTTTCGGTCAATTCGTCGTAGCGTTTCGACGTGAGTGCGAATGCGTGGTCGTCCATGTCTTGTTTCGCGATTTGATCGCGAACGATCGGGTCCGCAATACGGCCGTTTTCTTCGCCGAGGTATTCTTTGCCGATTTCAGAGACGGGCCGTACGGTCGGCCCGAATGCGCCGCTTATCATGACGCGTTCGTGGGTGAGTAAAAATTTAGCGATGGCCCACCCTTCGTTTTCCGTTCCAACGAGACTTGTCTTCGGAACTTTCAGATCGTCGATTGTGGTCTCATAGAAGACCGAGTAGCCGCTAATGAGCGTGATGGGCGTGACCGTAACGGCGGGATCAGTCCGATCAAAAAGGACGATGCTGATACCGGAATGTTTCTTCGCGCCGAAGTCGGTGCGGACCAGGCAAAACATCCAATCGCCGAGGTGAGCGTCGGATGTCCACAGTTTGCTGCCATTCACGAGGTAGTAGTCGCCTTTGTCTTCTGCGCGCATTTGAAGGCTTGCCAAGTCGGATCCTGCGTTGGGTTCGCTGTAACCTTGGCACCACCGGATTTCGCCGCGGGCAATTTTGGGGAGGTGTTCGAGACGCTGCTCGTGCGTTCCGTATTGCAAGAGCGTGGGCCCGAGCATAAAGCGGCCCATCCCAACGAGGGGTGGTCGGCAGTTTTGACGTGCCAATTCTTCGCTTAGCACGCGCGATCCGGCTTCATCTAGTCCGCCGCCGCCGTACTTTTTGGGCCATTCCGGACACGTCCACCCTTTTTCGGCCATGCGATCAAGCCAGAGTTTGGCGTCGGGATGAAAAAACTCACAGTTGCGTCCGCCGTTGACGTGCTCACCGGCGCGCATGGGTGCTTTGAGCGTGTCCGGATAATTTTCCTCTATCCAGTTGCGCGTTTCGAGCCTGAAATCTTCGAGTGTTGCGGTGTCTGTTCCCACGAATTCGTCCTTCTTGAGCGTTGGATGCGCCGTTAAAATTGCTACTTCTTGGGATGATCAAGAAGCCATTTGATGACCTGATGCGTAAAGTCATCGGAAATGGCGGGAATGTGGCTACCGTCGTGGATTGTCCACAGTTCCACAGCACCGCTTTTGGTATACCGGGTGACGGTGGTGTCTTTTCCATCGATTCGTTTATCGAGGTTTAGTTTCCTGCGGCGATCTTTCTTTCGCTTATCTACTCGGTTGTACGCAGCCCAGAGTTCCGCTGTTTCTTCCGCGCTAGGATAATTAACGCCGTTGATATCACCGCCGTCATAGCTAATTACGGAGTCTTTCGAGCCGTGAATCTGAAGAACGCTGACCGGATTCTCAGGCGCGTCACCGCTCATGTCCGGAATGGCGGCCCCCGCTAAGCTTGCGATCGCCGCGATAGTGTCGGGGTGATCGTATGCCATGCGGTGGGACATGAATCCGCCGTTGGAATGGCCGATTAAATAGACGCGCTTGGGGTCGACATTATAATTCTTCTTCGTTTCTTCGATGAGGCCATGCAGATAAGCGGAGTCATCGACCTCGCTATCATAAAAATTGCAGCACGCCGGCGTCGCGTTCCAAAACCGATTCTCGTCATCGGAACGCTCGACTGTGCCATCGGGATTCAAGAAGAGGAATCCGTACTTATCGGCCAGTTTACTAAACTTCATGTAGCCTTCTTGTTGCTTCCCGCTCGAGGTGTAGCCGTGCAATAACATGACTAAGGGCGCTGGCTTATTTTCAGAATATTTCTTGGGGACCACTAGCGGTACATCGCCGCGCCCGGTGTTTATAGACGTCGCCAATGCGATCGGGGCGGACGCCATCACAAGTGCAACTAGCGCGAAAGTCTTGAATAGGTTCATGAAATGGGCTCCCTAGCCTGGGTTACAAATCGAAAGGAGAGATCGTAGCGAGATTTGAGCGCTCGTGCAAGAGAGCACCAATAAACAGTCATGTTGGACCTACTTCTCGCTTTCAGGTCAGACTCCTTCTCCACTGAACTGCTGAAAGAACGCCGCGGAAGCCGAATCCGCCGGGAAATGCAACTCTATCCTTAGTTCATCAAGTGTTACATCACGCGCGGTATCGAAGCGCATGATGGTACCAATCGTTGAGACCACCGTATCCCCAATTTGGAAACGTGTTGCGATGACGGGAGATTGGGAATCCTTGAAATCTTCGGCTTTCGATGCGTCATTGAGACTATCTTCGAGCTTTTTCAGTAATGTCATGAGCCGCTCGTCGTGTCCCGATTTTGCCCAATCGCTTCTAATCCGGCCCAGCAAGTTGCGCCCGACTTCTTCACGATTTTCGATATGCGGTGGTTCATTGGAAACGAACACGTCGATGGCGTTCACTCCGATTTGAGCGAATTGGGGATAGTACAGCGCAGTCGTTCTATTCAGGTCTACAATATTCCACCAGCGATCAAATACAAACGCCGGGTACGGCTCGTGTTGGGAGAGAATTCGCGTGATGATTTGGCGATACGGGCGCAGGTCCGTGTCTGAAAGCTCACGTTCTGAAAAGATGGGCGATAGACCCGCCGCTTTCATCATATCGTTTTGTTCGCGCGTGGGTATGTTCAGCGATTCGGACAAGCGCAATACCAAGTCTCGGCCCGGCCGCGATCGGCCCGTTTCGATAAAGGAGAGGTGTCGTGGCGATACGCCTGCTTCGACCGCAAGTGCGAGTTGACTCATACCTTGTAAGCGCCGCCAATACTTTAGCTCTTGGCCAAATGGACTGTGCATCTTCGTTTTCATAGTCGCAGTATGTCGAACGCGGGGGATGCAAACAATTACCTTTTCGGGAATTGTTCTCGAAC
Source organism: Candidatus Hydrogenedentota bacterium (assembly GCA_029262095.1). Lineage (GTDB taxonomy): Bacteria > Hydrogenedentota > Hydrogenedentia > Hydrogenedentales > SLHB01 > JAJDAB01. Next base: position 5,747 of record JAJDAB010000437.1, on the reverse strand, counting down.
CAGAGGGGCCTTAAGCTCGATACGTTCTCAGGCCCCATATCAAAGAGGAACAATTACATGGATCAAGCAAGCAATCGCTACTCCGGCAAACTCCTATTTTTTGGAATGTTGCTATTCACGGATGGTCTCGTCACGGGTGCATTGGTACCGTTCTTTTTGAACAGCAGGATGGGATTGTCCGCCCATTTGGCCGGTGTACAGAACGGATTAGTGCTATTGGTCGTAGGTTTGATGTGGAAACAGTTATCCCTTTCAGCCGTCTGGTTACGAGTCACCTATTATCTCAATCTTTTCAGTATGTATGTTATTTGGATTTCCTTGGTGCTCGCAGCGGCATGGGGTACGAGTCGTTCAACGCCCATCGCGGGGGAGGGATTCGAATCGTCAGCCATGAAAGAGGCCGTGGTTCAAATATCGATCACATCCGGATCTGTTGCGGCATTGATTGCAGCCATTTTGATGCTTGTTGGATTGTTTAGTAAATTGCGCGAGGCATAAAGCTCAATAACTGAGCCATAGCATCTTCGGTATGCGAGTCGAATAGACCGCTATTCTTTTCGAACTTCGAGGACGACCTTGCCGACCGCTTTGCGTTGGATGAAGATGTTTAGTGCATCGGCATATTGCGCCAACGGGAAACAGTCCTTGACCAAGGGCTTCAGTTTACCTTGGCTGTAGAGGTCGAATAGGTCGCGCGTATTTTGAGCGTGGACTTCGGGTTCGCGTCCACGGAACGCGCCCCAGAATACACCGACGATTTGGCATCCCTTCAGTAGCGCGAGGTTCGCGGGTAACGATGGAATCCGGCCGCTGGCAAAACCGACGACGAGCAGGCGGCCTTTCCAATTGATGCAGCGAATCGATTGGTCGAACATATCGCCGCCGACCGGGTCGTAGATTACATCGGCGCCGTTTTGATTTGTTAGGTCTTTGACCTTTTCTTTCAAGACATCGTCGCTGTAGTTGATCAAATCATCGGCACCGGCGTTTTTGGCGACTTGTAGTTTTTCATCTGTGCTTGCGGCGGCAATTACGCGTGCGCCGAACGCTTTACCGATTTCGATCGCGGCGAGGCCAACGCCACCACTCGCGCCTAGCACGAGTAGCGTTTCACCTGGTTGGATATCCGCGCGCTGTTTTAGCGCGTGGTATGAGGTGCCATAGATCATTCCGAACCCAGAGGCCGTCTTCATGTCCATCGAATCGGGAATACGTTCGACCCCGGCTTCGGGTGCGACGACGCGTTCGGCCATCCCCCCGACGCCGGCCATTGCGAGTACTCGGTCGCCTGGCTTCACATTCGTGACGCTCGCCCCCACTTCGGCGACAATTCCACCGACTTCAGAGCCCGGTGTGAATGGGAAGGGCGGTTGGAATTGGTATTTACCCTCGATTTGAAGCGTGTCCGGAAAGTTTAGACCGGCGGCATAAACATCGATCAAGACTTCGCTCGCATTGGGTTTGGGATCGTCGATCTCTTCAAACGTCAAGTTTTCGGGTGGACCATAACTCTTGCACAACACCGCTTTCATACTGGGGTAGTTCCTTTCTTTAGCATTTACGCGTCGATTCGCTGCGCCAGTTCCCAGGCGCATTTCGCGGATCGTTTACATTCATCGCGGCGGCTTCGCCAGTGTTCTGAGCTTGCGTTGCCATCTAGCCCTCGCCTGTAAACACCTTGGATAATCGCCGCGATGCGGAACAAGTTAAATGCGATGTAAAAGTTCCAGTTCTCAATTTTATCGCGGCCAGCTGCCTTACAGTACATCGACAAGAATTCTGATTCGGTGGGTACGCCAGAACCCGGCTCGGCGATGTTACCTTCTCCGTCGGCGGGGGGCAGATGGTAGCCCATGCAGCAGTAGCCCAAGTCGCCAAGTGGATGGCCGATGGTACTAAGTTCCCAGTCGAGGAGCGCGGCGACTTTGGGTTTGGTCGGGTGAATGATGCAATTGCCCATGCGAAAATCGCCGTGGGCTATGGTTTGTTCGTCAATTTTGGGTATGTGTTTAGGCAGCCATTCCATCAGCGCGTTCATCTCCGGGATGTCTTCCGTCTGAGAAGCGACATATTGTTTCGACCATCGCGAGATTTGGCGCTCGAAATAATTCCCCTCTCGTCCGAAACTTTGGAGATCGACCGCTTTGTAGTCGACGGCATGCAATTTTGCCATCACGCTGGCGAAGTCTTCGTATAGCGCGGCGCGGTCTTCGGGCGTGAAGCCGGGCAGCCGCGGGTCAGGAATCACGCGACCTTCCACGTTTTCCATGATGAAGAATGACGTGCCAATGACGGAGTCGTCTTCGCATAACGCATAGGTATTGGGGACGGGGACGCCGGTATCGCGTAAGGCGGTAATAATCCTATATTCGCGATCCACGGCGTGGGCCGATTTCAGTAGTGTGCCGGGTGGTTTCTTACGCATGACGTAGGCGGCGCCGTTCGCGTGAATCAGGAACGTCGGGTTCGATTGACCGCCTTCGAATTGCTGAACACTGAGATCAGTGAAGTCGTCTTCCATATGTTCTGACATATACGAGGCCAGTGCGTCCTCATCAAAACGATGGTGATCGCGCACTGGGGTGAGTTCTGGATGACCGCTCATGGCGTGGGGAATGCTCCGGGTTGGGATTTTAGAGTGCGATAGTCTACCGAGTATTGACTTCGAGATCATCCATCAAGACGTTGCGAGGTGCGCCGCCTCGATCGCCTCGCCAAAGCAATGCAACCAAATGAGGCACTTACCCCAAGAAAAAGTGTTAACGCTGAGACCGACTTAGGCGCTGCAACGAGGGCGCTGCAGTATAGGTAAACGGGCTTGAGCATATTCCGTATCGCCGTGCGCAGGCTTGGATGATCGGCAATAAAACCAGCTATGGGCGGGCTAACCGAGTAATACGTATCGACAGCGACCGCGCCCATGCAGGTTTGGAGCAAGAAGCGATCTCGCACGTCGCGAAACACACGTAATTCTTCCGCCATCGGCGAACCGTAGGCTGCAGTGGCAATAAAGCACTCGCCTCCGCCGATGGGGACGCTAGTGTCGAAGAATCCAGCGATAAACGCTATGCCTGAAGGACCCGCATCCGGAAACGGTCCCGTCCCGAGGTCGACGATGCCGGTATATCCGCCGCCCAGAAAAATGCGGTTGGCATTATCGATCGCAAGATTGGTCGCGAACACGCTTTCTGTACTCCCGATTCCGTCGGACCAAACGTGGTCTCCGTCGGCATCGTATTTCACCATAAACATGAATGAGCCAAATGTACCGAAATTGGCGTTGACGTTTCCGCCTCCCAAATCCACGGCGGCGTTGGATTGGCCCGCGACGTACAACTCGCCGAATTGGTTGGCGGCGATGGCGCCAGCGGACAACTGAGTAGAAGCACTGGACGAAACACGGGACCAGACGTGTCCACCATCGGCATCCAACTTGGCGAAAAATACCGCAGAGGTCCCTGTATGGGCGAGCGGCCCGCCGCCGAAGTCAATTGGCCCGCTGCCCGTAGCGGTCAGAAAGATATGTCCGCTTGGATCTGTCGCGACGACGTTCGGTGTGCCAGCAGCCAACCCCATAGACCATTGGTGAGCTCCGGTCGCGGCATCGAATTTCGCGACGAAGAAATCACCAATACCCGTGGGTTGGATGGTGCCGCCTCCGAAATCGATTGGGCCGAAGAATCTGTCGAACACGATGATTGAATTAGATTGGTCCAGCGCGATTCCGACGCCAAATAAGAGATTCGGCAACAACGTCTTCGACCATTGGTGTTCACCGTCGTTGTTGTACTTTACAAGAAATTGCCCTGAGTCAAGTGTACCGCCACCAAAGTCGAGTGCCGAGTCTTGATTTCCGTAGAGATAGACGCTCCCCGAATCATCTACAGCGACATGCCGGAAGCTGGCGTTCGATCCGGTATCGAAAAGGTGGGCCCACTTATAGAAACCGAATTGGTCGTACTTTACGATAAAGGACTCGGTATCGCCATTCACATTTGGCACCAGACCGCCGCCAAGATCGGTGCTCGTGCCTTCGAAGTAGCCGACGACGAAGACATCGCCATTACCACTTACGACCATATCAAATATGAGTGTACCCGCGCTGTATGCCGTACCTTTGGCACCGAGATGAAATCCGGTGGCTTCATATTTCGCGAACGAAAGGCCGCGCTCGCCACTCGGTGGCGCAAAGGGACCGCGTCCGAAATCTACTTCGCCGCGGAATCCCGACACGGTATATACACTGCCCGAGTCGTCCGCGCCCACACCTTTCTGAAACATCTGGGCGCTCGTCATCGGTGCCGCGGACCAGACATTTACTACTTGCGCAATCGCCTCAGGTATTGCGAACAGACTCGCTATCAAGGCAATTTTCAATCCGATTGTTCGCGTCTTGACCATCGTGCAAAATCTCCCGTTGCACCCAACTCCGAGCTGGGAATGATGAGAAGGAACACAGCACAAGCGCAAATCATACACGAATCTCTCGCCCAGAGTTGTCCAAATTTACGGGAAACATTATCATCAAAGTACTCAAACCTACAGGCAGCCAAATGATCATTTATCCTTCCAAACGATCCGCTACACGCATTGCCTCAGCCTCTCTGTTAATCGCCGTATCTACGGTCATGCCAATGCCGAATGTTTCCGCTTCGGTATCATCGCAGCCAAACATCGTGTACATCATGGCCGACGATTTGGGATATGGCGATCTTGGTTGTTACGGCCAGCGCCGGTTTGAGACGCCGAATATCGACCGTCTTGCCGCCGAAGGCATGCGATTCACGCAGCATTATTCCGGCAGTACGGTGTGCGCACCGTCGCGTTGCAGCTTGATGACGGGTAGGCACACAGGACATACGTTTATTCGCGGCAATCGAGAATCGAAGCCGGAAGGTCAGCTTCCGATTCCAGCGGAGATCACGACGCTTGCCGAACTATTTCAAGAAGCCGGTTATACGACGGGTATGTTCGGGAAGTGGGGACTGGGATCGCCGGGATCCGAGGGCGACCCGATGTTCCAGGGATTTGATTCGTTTTTTGGGTACAACTGCCAACGGCACGCGCATCGATACGACGTCGAATACTTGTGGGAGAACGACAAGAAGGTGCCCGTTTCAAAATCTGCTTATTCGCACGATCTAATCGCTGACCGAGCGTTGTCATTCATACGGGATCACAAAGACGACCCGTTCTTTTGTTATTTGCCCATCACAATTCCTCACGCGGCGATGCAGGTGCCGGAGGACGATGCAGCACCGTTTCGCGCGAAGTGGCCGGAATTCGATGAAGATGTGGGGCGCTACGCTGGGACGGAGGTCGTGAATCCGGTTGCGCGGTTTGCTGGAATGGTCACGCGTATGGACCGCACGGTAGGACAGGTCTTGGACTTGTTGGATGAGTTGGGATTGGATGAGAACACACTCGTGATCTTCACCAGTGATAACGGCCCGCATCAAGAAGGCGGGCATCGGCCGGAGTTTTTTGATTCGAACGGTCCATTGCGCGGCGTGAAGCGCGATTTGTATGAAGGCGGTATTCGCGTGCCCATGGTGGCGCGTTGGCCGGGCACGATTGCGCCAGGCATAGAGACCGATCACGTCTCGGCGTTTTGGGATGTGTTGCCAACGTTCGGCGCAATCGCGGATTTCCCGGTGCCGGACGATGTCGACGGGATTTCATTTTTGCCTACGTTGCTCGGCAACGAGGACGAGCAAGTGCAGCACGAGTATCTCTATTGGGAATTT
>JAJDAB010000436.1 GCA_029262095.1 Candidatus Hydrogenedentota bacterium | reverse complement strand
GTTGGATATCGAAACTGCGGATGAGGTGAGCGCCATCCATGAGGCGCTCGATGATTTGAGCCGGCCGCATCGAGAGGTTCTCGTACTGCGGTACTTGGAAGATTTGTCTTACGAAGAGATAGCGTCAGTAACGGGGATCAGCGTTGGTACGGTCCGATCGCGGCTGCACTACGCCAAACTGACGCTTCGAAAAGTAATGGAGGACCGTAGGCTATGCCGGACAAGAACGTGATACGCGAAGGCTTGCTGCGCGCGGATGGACTTGAGCTGGGTGCGCTGTCGAATGCAAACCAGGAGTCGATACAGCGCCTTGTTCAGGAGCATCAGCGGCGCGTGGTTCGATTGCGGTGGGTAAATATCGTTGCATGGTTCGTACTGCTCATGACGTTCGCCTCGCTGCTTGTGGCTCAAGACTCCCACTTGGATGTCGACTATAGATGGCTCGCCCTCGACAGAGTCGGACTCATCGTCATGACGGGTCTGGGCTACATCGCACTCGTATCTCTGTACTTGCTGCGCAAGGCGATCAACAACCCGCCGAGCGAAGGCGACATGCGAATGACTGATTTGTTAGGGCGTGTGGAAAGCATTGAGGCGCTTCTGGCGGAGATCGCAGAGCGCGAAGACCAAGCCCAGGGAACTGATCGCGATTCAGGTTGAGCGTTCCCGAATCACAGAAACATTCGCTTCAAACATTCAAATTTCTGTAGGAGGTCTCTATGCTCAAGGTACGCTGGTTCCGCGTCCTATTAGGACTCGTCCTCGTTTTTCTTACCGTCGGGGTAGGCGGGTATCTGGTCCGGGAAACGCTGTTCATTACGTTCCTTTACTCCGGCTCACGTGCGGATTGGGAGCTTCAGCAACTTCGCAACCGGGCGACGTTCGAGAAGGAGCCTGAATCCGATGTAGCGCTGATGGATGAGTGTCTCGCCATCGCCCGCGAGCATCCCGGCACGCGGACCGAATTGGCGGCCTATCTATACGCCGAACACCGATGGCCCGATCAGGACAAGGGAATACCAGTCTTCGACGAACTAATGGCCGCGGCTGAAGACTACGATTTGGATGACTGGGCCAACGCGCTGAACGATTCAAGAAACGGTGCTTCCGAGTGGGAGCGCTGGACGCCGCTGGCCGCACGGTTGGTCGATCGCATCGAACGAGAACCTGACCACGCCGCCGCAGCCCGGTTGTTGACCGAACTCGCCGTGCTTTTGAATCCAGAATTTGCTGCGGAATCCGCTCCGCCCGAACTCTTACGAATCGCGAACTTGGTTGCGGAACGGTTCGCCGCGAGTCCGGACCTTGCGAATTTCTGTGAGGTCGCCGCCGATCTGTATAGTTCCGCCCACTATACGAAGCCATTCGAACCGTACGTCCGCCAGATTCTCTCCGTGAATCAGGATCGCTATGTACGATGTTCGGCAAGCCTTGCACTCGCGTCCATCGTTCGCGCGCATGGCGCGTCCCGGCAGGACGAGGCCCGACAGCTTTACCAAACGTTCCTCACGGAGTTCAATGGCCAGACCGTGTATCCGGCGCAAGGAGTTGAGGAACAATGTCGTCAATGGGCCTTTAATGCATTGGAAGTCATGGATAATCGTGGATTTGGAATGACGGCCCCCGAAACTCGGGGTATAGATCTCGATGGAGATCCGATCGCATTGGAAGACTTTCGCGGGCGAGTCGTTCTTCTATCTTTTTGGGCGAGTTGGTGCCCGCCCTGTCTGAAAGCTGTTCCCCTCGAACTCGAACTCTTGCATGGGTTCGAAGAATCAGAGTTCGCCATCGTTGGTCTCAATGCGGACGATGTCTTGGAGAATGCGGCCGCAGCAGTCAATGAGCATGGAATCGTATGGCCGTCGTTCCGGAAGTCCAGCCACGAGGAGGTATGGCCGACGTACGGGTACCCGACCTACTACCTGATGGACAGGGAGGGTAAAATCGCGGGATATTGGCTGGGTACGCCGTCCAAGGCTGAGTTGGAAGAGAAGATTCGTTTTCTCGTCGAGCAATAGCACGAAGCAGACGTTGCGAACCACAAGCTCTCAGGATCAAACCGGCCCACGCATCATAGGAGTTCGTGATACGTGGGCTAGTCCTTTGCCGCTTCCCGGGCGGGCTGAAGCACCGGACTCACCTTTCGACTCGCGACCATGTCTTCTTCGTCGTCCTTAAGGAAGATGCTTATGTCCCGCCATTTCTCGCCGTAGAAGCGGTAGAAAATCAAACCGCTGACGCCAATGATATAAATCGTCGCACCGACCCACCCACCAACCGCACCCCAGTCGTCCCAAAAAGACAGGGCTGTGGCCAACGGCAAGAATCCGAGGTACGACGCAAAGCCCATGACTACCGCCATCCACCGCGTATCGCCTGCGCCGCGCAACGCTCCAGCGGAGACGATCGTTACAGCATCAAAGGCCTGAAAGACCGCGGCCAGTAACAAGAGCTTGTAGCCAATCGTCACGATTTCGCCTGATTGACCAAACGCCTTCGTAATAATGACATCACCAAACAGGGCAAAGACTCCACCCATCAACGTCATATAGACCACGGCAATCTTAATCGCGGTGTAGGTGCGAGCGATAGCAACATCGGGGTGCCCTTTGCCGATCCAATTGCCCACGATCGGTGCGATCGCGTGGTTCAAACCTATCCCAAGAATAAACGACATGTGCATCACCGTGAGCGCCGTAGTGTGCGCGGCCATCTCGATATCTCCGAAATAGCCAACGATCAAACTTGTAAAAATACCCCACGTCATGATCTCAAGCAGAAACATCAGTCCGGACGGCCAGCCGATGCGGAACAGTTCGCGCATGCGATGTGAATCAAACGCGTATGTTGTGCGCGTGGCAAATTCACGATTCGAACGAGAATTCAGGAAGATCGTTTGTGCGACAGCGACAAACGCAAACTGACCGATGACGGTCGCGACCGCTGCGCCGTAAACGCCCCACTCCGGGAATGGTCCGATCCCGAAAATGAGCACGTAGTCCAGCCCGGCATTCAATATATTAGTGAAGATCGCAATGCCCATCGGCACCATAGGACGGCCAATGGCTTGAAAATATGCGGCGAGCGCAGCCCCCCAGGCCAAAAACACGTAACCAAACAATCGCACCTGGAAGTATGTTATTTCGTAGTTGGTAACCAATTCGTCGTGGGGCATGGAACGAAAAAACGGCCCTGCCAACGGCCACAACAAGAGCGACAGCGCCCCGGCCGGCAATGCGAGGTAAATACCTTGCCAAGCGTACTTCGCGCAATGTTCCTTCTGCTCCCGACCAATACATTGTGAGACAAACGTCGACACACAACCCACGATGCCGAGCAAAAATGTCGAGAGAATGTAGACCCACAATCCAGCCGAACCGACCGCCGCCAACGCTTCACTGCCGAGCCGCGACACCATCGCCACGTCCACAAACTGCATGATGGTATGGGACATCATGCCGAGCACAATCGGGCCCGCCATGAAGCTGACTTCACGCAGACCCGCCCAGCGGGGTTCCGTATGTGTTCCGATCGTGATATTCATGATTTTCTGCCGAGTGCGCGCGGGGATGCGCTCCATCGCACATCGACCCCGGTCCAACACCCTCCTATTAGGAGCGCGGTATGCATGCTTTTCAAGATGGCGTCACGAAGTATTTCTACCCAAAGCCAAAGCGGGATAGTCTATCATAGTGTTCCATCGCGGAACGCTATGGAATGGCCCATGATTCGAGTCGCTCTCAACCTAACCGACCCCACTCAACGGCTGATGCTTCGCGCCATGCTGGAACGGGCGAATTACGCCGTCGGTGACGACGATCCGGATGTCGCGATCCACGATGACTTCGAAGAAGCCGTGCTCGCGAGCGAAACCGTGCCGACGCTGGTCGTAACTTCGTTCGGCGAAGCACCGCGTGCGGTCGAGGCAATGGCGCGCGGCGTTTGGGGCTACATCCTTTTACCGCTCCAGCCGGATGAGACGGCGTTGATGGTCAGCCGCGCGGCAAATGCGGGACAGACTGATACGCCGTTCGAGCCGCGGTCGTTGGCGGAAGTAGAGACGGAGCACATTCGCGCGGTGCTGCGGCATTGCAATGGTAACCGCTCCAAGGCCGCGAAGGTCTTGGGCATCGGCCGCAATACCCTGTGGAGAAAACTCGCAGCGATGGACTTAGAACTATGACGACTAGCGACAAAAATAACGCACTGCAACGCGCGATGGATTCCGCGTCCGATCTGCCCATTCGCGCGATTCACGTCGGCGTCGATGCAGCGGATCAATTGGCGGCGTTTGTCGATGGCGGACCGGTGCTCGTTGTATCGGATGAAACCACGCGTGGGGCTTCCGCATCGCTTCTAACAGCATTGGCCGGTCGCGCGATTACGGAGCATGTGTACCCGGCGGACGGATTCGACGCGACGGGCGTATTGGCCGAGGAACTAGCAACCGTGTTGCCCGATGCCGCGTGGATTGTCGGCGCGGGGTCAGGGACGGTCTGCGACCTCGCAAAATATGCCGGTCATCTTATGAGCGTTCCGGTTGCTTTGTATGGCACGGCAGCGTCGATGAACGGATATACGTCCGGTATTGCGGCGCTCAAAGTGCGCGGACTGAAACGCACGTTGCCCTGCACGCCTGCGGCCGGCGTGTTCGCAGACCCAAACGTGTTGGCCGCGGCGCCGCAACGCATGGCCGCGGCAGGGCTGGCTGACTTTCTATCGAAATGTTCGGCGTGCGCGGATTGGCGTGCGGCGAATTTATTGCGTGGCGAAACTTTTCGCGAGGACGCATTGCAATTCTACGACGGTCTCGTCGAACGCGCGATCGATGACGCACCGAAAATCGGAGCGGGCGATCCCATCGCGACCGCGTTTCTCATGGAAGCGTTGATGCTGTCCGGGCTGTCGATGTTGATGGCGGGGTCATCATCGCCCGCGTCCGGGGGCGAACACCTCATCTCACATTACATCGACATGAAAAGCGCGCTCAACTCGACGCCGCACGATCTGCACGGCGCACAAGTCGGCGTGGCGACATTGCATTGCCTGCGGTTGTGGGAACAAATCATCGCGCTCGACCCGTCAGCGCTCGACATTGCGGCGTGTGCAGATGCGCAGTTACCGGACAAGCGAATATGTAAACGAATCGAAGCGACGTGGGGCGATCCAGTATCTGACGAAGTGCTCGACCAATGGGCGGAGAAATCGCGTGACCGCGACGGCATTTACGCCGAACTCGAATTGTTCCAAGAACAACACGCAACGCTCGCCATCGCCGTCGCGCAAGACGTGCTCCCCGCCGCAACCGTCGAAGCCGCCATCGCCGCCGCAGGCGGTCCGACGGAACCGGAAGCACTCAACGCATCCATCGACGACTACGACGACGCGCTCTCCAGCGCGCGGTACATTCGCAGCCGGTTCACGGTGTTAGACCTCGCGGCGGAGTTGTTGATCGAATGAGCCTCACGAAAAGGCGCTAAGACGCGGAGAGCCTTCTGCCGATGTACGCATTCCCACAAAGCCATCGGCAGACTACGAACTCAGCACCGTCATTCCCGCGAAGACGGGAATCCACCCGCCAATCAATCGATTCTGGGTTCCCGCGTAGGTGGGAATGACGGTGTGGGGCAATGCGTAACTGCTGGTATTCCCGTTCTGGACGAATCCTTCTCATCGCGCGATAATGGCCAGATCATGATTCTGGCACTCCTGATAGGCGCGTCATTTTCCATTCCTCCTGAGGCGGCGATTGCTGAGGGGGTGGCGGATGAGGCGGCGCGTGCGCAGTTGGTTTCGTCGGTTGAAGGCGTGTTGTTAGCGGACAAGGAACTGGCGTTTCATCATTCGGGGTATTTGTCGTTCTTGTTTGGACGCGCGCGTTGGGAAGAGGCGGAGGCGGCCTACACGGCGATGGCTCGGTCTTCGCGGTTGTATCCCCTGCTCGGTGCGTTTGATGAGGCGTTGTTGCGTTCGCCGCGGGCGGATGTTGCTTATGCATCGTTTCAGGCGGCGCAGTTGGAGCGGCCAGATTTGCGGGCGGGCGTGGTGGCGCTTGAAGACACGGGGTTGGCGTGGACGTTGGAGCGGCTTAACCGGGTGATTGGTTCGGCGCAGTCGGCGGATTTGGATCCGGTGTCGCGGTTGCAGGAATTATTGGGGCCGGAGGCGGAGACGGCGGTTCGTAATCTAGGGACTGACCCGGCGGCACGGCGTCAGTTGGAGCCTTGGTGGCGATTGCAGTATGACGCGGCGGACCGTGGCGCGGGTTTGGCCTATACGGAGTTGTTGTCGGCGCTGCGTGAAACGCCGGGTGGATTGGCAGCGTGGCGATCGCGGGAAGAACTGCTAACGCGTGAAGCGGATGACGCGGCTTGGGTTCGGTATTGGCACCGTCGCGTGCGGCGAACAGAGGGATTGGACGCGCGGTATTACGATTACCTCGCGGCGATTCAGGAGCATCCGGAATTGCTGGAAGAAAGTGATCGGAATTTTCGGAGGGTAGTCGGGGGTCGTTCTTGGCCGCCGCCGGGCGCCCCTCCTCGGCAGAAGGCGATCGTGAACGCGGATGAACCACGACAACGCGGCGATCTTGATCGACGACACACACCCTCGGTTCAGCGACCAAAGAGTCCGAGTGGCGTAAAGAAACCGGTGAAACCTACGCGGCCGGTACGAGGCGGCGCAGCGCGCAAGAAGTCAGATGACCGGCGACCCACGAAGCCAGCGCGACCTCAACGGCCGGATAGCATTCGTGACTAACCGTAAAGCTCATCCGCTTCGGGGAGACGTGTGTAATACTGCGCGCACGTTTTGAGCAGTCGAAAACATCCCCCTTGATCCCCCTTCGAAG
>JAJDAB010000435.1 GCA_029262095.1 Candidatus Hydrogenedentota bacterium | reverse complement strand
GCTGATTTCTGTTGTTCGGTTTAGTTGATTTGATTCGAACGGTTTTGAGTCAATGAATGAGTCAGACGTAATCGAGAATTCAACGTAAAATTATAATTCGAACTCAAGATACCTTCTCTCGAATTCCTATCTTGGTTGACACAGTATCCGCTCGTGCAAGTTGGTCAGGGACCGGGCGCACCGGTCGAAAAACCCAGGATTCAGCACTCATCAATTTGGTAGATTTTAATGAACTCTTTTGGGCTCTACGCGCCGCGGTCTTCACTGGTTGCATAAGAATCGCCCAGGTCGAATAGTTACTTCGGGTCTCTGATCAATTCGCAACCCATCTATATGAATTTACAATCGACAAAAAAGCTTCATCGCCTTATTACTACGCAGACGCCAACTTGGTTCTGGCTTTCGTTAGTAGTCTTCGCAGCAGCACTTCCCAGGCTCGCATTGCTTCGTACGTCATCGGTTTTCCACGACGAAGCGTGGTCTATTCTCTGCGCTCGACTGCCCGTTTGGGAGATGATTAGCCTGATCAGAGCTGACGCTGGCGAACCACTCTATTTCATTCTCCTGAAAATGTGGATTTCCGTTTTTGGACCGGGTGAAGTTTCGTGCGCTTCGCTCTCCCTCCTATTCTCTCTCGTAAACATCGTACTACTCTTCATCTTCGCACGCAGCCTATTCGGCGATAGAGTCGCATTAGTTGCAGCGCTTTTCTTTGGATTCAACGGGCTCGATTTCCATTTTTCCACGCACATTCGGTTTTACCCGCTCCTAACGATGGTTAGCATCTTGTCCTACTTTTCGTTTCTCATGGCATTGACGAGGGAGCGATCAATTGCCTGGTTCACCGTCGTCTCGCTATTCGGTTTCTACACGCATTCGTACTACTGGTTCATATGCTTTTCGCAGTTTCTCGTATTACTCATCTTCGCACGGGCGCACATCCCACGCTTCCTACTCGCTGGAATTCCGGTGGCATTAGCATACGCTCCTTGGTTCTTTCTGGTGTTCGTACATCAAATGAGCGGGTATGTGGGAACCTACATGGAAACCAATCTCGAAAGGGTGGACGGCATCGGAGGTGCGCTCTTGATGTTGGGTGCTTCGTTCTCTACGAAGCACTCCATCCCGCAATGGAGCGGCCTCATTGTCCTTTGCGGAGTGGGTGTATTTCTCGCAGACACCATTGTGCGTTGGCGGAAGGATCGAGAGTTGTCGAAGGAGCGGCGAACCGCTTTGATGCTCATCGTCCTTTACGTCGGCGCAGTGGGAACACCGATATTCATTTCAATTGAGAAACCCATTTACTGGATGAATCACTACGATGTTGCCCTCATTCCCATTAGCACCATATTGCTTGCCTATATGATATGCAGTCTAGAATTCGGTCGGACGGCAAAGATCGCGAGGGCGGTTCTGTGTATTGTCATTCCCGTTCTCGCTATGCCGTATCTGCGGTGGGAACTCGTGACGAAAATGGACGGCGACCGGGCGGGCGTTCGCGAACTTGCCTTAGATCTAACTGATGACGACATCATCATCACGACAGGATTGAGCTATGTGCAGACCAACTACTATCTAGACTTATATGAGCTCCAGTTCAAAGAACTCATTCTCTATCCGCCGGACCTTACGCCGAAGCGTCCACAGTATCTCGCCTCGCGCTTCAAACGAGATCCGCAGTCGAAGGATGAGTTGCTGAGTTATGTCACGGATCTCGCCGAGGAGTTGGAACCGAGGGCATTTCGCCGGATATTCGTTTTCTACAAAGAAGACGAGCTGACAGAGCCACTGAAGAGGGAATTCGACTCGCATTTTGCCGATCTAGGGCAGATCCCTGTTCCGCAACACCCGTGGGGGCCAACTCACGACAAAATCCTCGTATACGGCAAGAAAGTAGAATCTAGTTCCTGACCGTGGCAACCGATTCCGTGTACGCACGGATGCCCGGGAACGTCCCTTGATTGGTTGAATTCACTGGAAAACAATTGACAAAATACTCGCAACCCGTTACGCTATATTCCTTTAGACCAATAAGCGCGGTGTGTTTTGCCCTGGGAGAGGTATCCTGCTAACAAGATTGATTCAGGTTTGCCTGCTCGGAATATGGGCGGCAGTCCTCGCGCTTCCCGCGTCGGCGCAGTTGCAGAAGGATTCTGTACTGCTGGAGAAAGCAGCGTCTCACCAATCTTCAATCATTGGTGCCGCTCCGAGTCCCACTAATCCACCTGGATCCTTGCCAACCGGCAGCCAATCCGTAGGACCGAAACCGAAAAGCGGTGCCAAGAATGTCGGAGGTTTTCTCGGGTCGTTCGCACCAACCATTGACGGATTTCCCACCGCGTTGGCGTCGGCAACGGGGACACCGGATTCAAATCTCGCCATGGCTTCCTTTGATCCCAATGCGCTTCATCTCATCACACCCGGCGTTTCTGGACCGACACTATTCACTCGGGTGATCTCATCGACGACCACAAATGCTGCTTCCGGAATCGCCATCGATTTCGACTCGGGAGGGGCTGGCCAACCTACGGTATTCATTTCTGATGCTGCGAACGCTGAAATCGATGTATATGATGGTTCCGGAAATTATCTCTATAGTTTCCCGATTGCAGGGGGATTTTTCGTAGAGGGCTGCACGTTCAACCCGAACACGCGCCACGTCTACGTCGTAGACATTGGGACTCCCGACGTGATCAGAGAGTACACACCCGCTGGAGCCTTAGTGCAAACCTATCCACTATTCGGTGCCCCTGCTCATTCGACGGATGGTTTGGCCTACGACAACGAACGCAATGCCTTTTGGGTGTACGACCGAGTGGCGGATACGGTTTATTGTTATGACACAAGTTTCAATCTCCAGCTGAGTTTTTCTCCGAACGTCATCGGTATCACCGGTTCGCAGGGAGAGGGCATCGGTGTCATTGGCGACGTCTTGTACATTGCATCTTGGACAACTGGCAGTGTATTAAGTTTCGATATTGCAATGGTGAATAAACCCCCTACGTGCTCCAGTTTCAGGGCGCTTGTACAAACCGAGTGGCCCCTGATCCAAGCCGATTTGAATCTACCCGGGATTCACGTCCCGGCAACGCCCGGTCGTCGGATTCCCGAGCGATACGCATTGGGCATGATCGAGTCGGTCATCTGTCTCGAAACTCATCCGGAATTCGACAGAATCATTCAGGCCTACCAAATCAACCTGGCTTCGCTGGAAGCGGAAAACGAACCGCAGTTATCGCGCGTCGCACCGTACAAGCACGTATTGGCGGCCTTATTATTGATTAGCCAGCAGCGGCAGGACTTTTTCATCAACGAGTTGGGGCTTAACAACGTCTATGTAACCGTTCGCCATCCCGGCGGAAAAACGCCGGATGAGCCGCTTTCAGATGAGGGCGATCTCGACCTCGATGGTGTGAGTAACGGCGACGAATATGACAACGTGATCGCTTCCGGCGGCGCGATAATCGAGTTTCTGATTGCGGTTCTTAATCCAAACTTGATGGGTGCCGCTTTACCGGCGCTGGATAGAACGTTTCTCTGGCTTTTGGTTTTTCTCTTCGTTGCATTGGGGACGGTTTCCCACGGCTATGGGCGTCGCTCAAAATCCCCGCGCACCCGATAAGCGTAGCGCGTTGACACTCGTTTGTGCGTACTGAATGAGCTCGGCTTGGGAACGATTATCGCAAGAGGTTCCTACGTCGCCGACTTATTCGTCAAAATTGCCTCAGCTTCCTCTTTCCGGTCAAACTCCAATTCGAGACTTTGCGTCGTGTTGAGGGCGCTTTTTAGGTATTGAACCCCTTGCACGTCTTCGCCTCGTTCGATGAGTAGCTTCCCGTAGTCGAACAAGAGCTCCGGATCGCCGGGTCGACGTTCCAGTGCTTTAGCCAAGCTCTGTTTGCTTTCGTCTAACTGTCCGGCACGCAGTTGCGCGACGCCCAATGTATGCAGGACATGGGCATCGTTCGGCAACCCTTCCGCAGCCCGTTCCGCCGCCTTCATGGCTTCCTCGGGATCTCCGCCCGTTAGTAGAAGATTGTATGCGAGATTGTTGTTGCCGACCGGGTCATCGGGGTTTAGTTTTAAAAGCTGGCGATACTCGCTGATCGCCGCGTCGAACTCATTCTGATTGGAGAAGAAATCGCCGCGCTGCATAAGGACCAGAGGGTCTTCCGTCCCAACCTCAAGCGCCTTGTCCAGCGCGATTCGCTGAAGTTCCAGGTCTCCCGCTTTCTCTGAGATGGATGCGTGTCCGAGCCACGCCCTCGGGTTTTCTGCGTGCTTTTCCACGATTGCCAAGGATTCTTCTTTTGCCTTTAGTCGTGTGACGTACGCCAGGCTACTAAAAAGGTATCCCAACAGAAAGTCGTTCTCCACCGCGATCGCCGAGTCGACTTCGCGAAGCTTTTGGAACGCGGCATCGTGCAATCTTGCTTCTTGGAACGCAAGTCCCGCAACGAAATCCGACAGTGCGCGATCATTTGATGCCAGTGCTTCAGAAAACTGGCGTTGTCGATCCGGGAGTTCGATTGGTTCTTCGCCCAGCGCGTTGAGGATAATTCCGGTGATCGGGCCGCCCTCACTTTCCTGGACCAGGAACTTCCCCGCAATTTTCTTCTGGCCCGTCTCGATATGAGCGGCAACAAGGATGAGGCGCGTCGCGAACGGCATTGTCTCTGGATCGGTCGACGCGGCAGTATCAATAACGCGTTGCCAATCCCGTTTGTAAGCGTGACATAGAGCGGTTAGCATTATCGCGCTCGGCGTTACGTCTCCCAAGTCGAGTTCGGTCAGCACGGATAATGCATCGTCGACGCGATCTTCTCGAAATAGAATCGCCGCCAACGCTAGTTTCATTTCCATGTCGTGGTCGTTGGAGTCGAGGTAGTTTTCCACCACTCTTCTCGCGACTCCGACATGGCCGCTATCGACATAAATACCACATGCCGCCAATGCCGCTTCTCGTGAATTCGGAAACAGGGCGTACATGACTTCCGCCGCTTGGCGGGCTTCAATACTCGGCCCGGACTCCCTGAGTACTTGAAATAGAAACAGATGTGCTTCCAGACTGTCGGGGGCATTCGCGATGAGACGACGTAGGGCATGCGTCGCGAACTCCGGCATATTGGCGCCGCGGAACACGTTCGCCAGATTAAACAAACTGACGCCGTTTTCGGGATAACGACGGTAGCACTCTGACAGAACCTGAACAGCACTATTTCGCGCGCCGGCCAGGCCCATGGCGTAGGCCGTGGCGTTCATGGCGAGAATTTGTTCATGACCTTCACGATCGTTCCACGGCTTAAGCGCTTCAATGGCGGCCTGCGCATCCCGCTTCGCCAATGCCGCGAGGTAAGCGCGAAGCGGGGAATCCTTGGGTGTTTCACCCGCCAAACTTTGCGCTAACTCTAGGTCGTCGAGAAGGCAGGCCGACAGAATCAACGCCTCGGCAAGGCCCTTTTCGTTCTTGTCCAGTAGCCGTTGGCGTTCATCGACCAGCCGACGAAGCGAAGCCTTCCGCCAAAGGCTTTGCCAATCCAAATCGATCGCCTCAATCGCTGTCGTTGCGTCGACGGCCGGTGACGGCTCTGTGGGAGAAACGGTTGACGATACTGCGTACGGCGCAGATGTGATCGAGTGCATAACGAGCGGTTCCCACGGCAAATCGTTTGCTGCTGCCCTGAGCAGCGGCATCGCGTCCGCGGTTTGACCTTGTTCGCTAAGGTAGGTGCCTCTGATGTAGTTGGCCCAGCTTGATGACGGGTCTTGTTCCTGGGTCGTTCGAACCATGGACAGACCTTCGTCTGTCTGCCCGTCGCGAATCAATGCGTAGGCCAGTACTAACGATTCCTCATTGCTGCGTTCGTGTATTTCCTCGTTCCGCTCGATGAGTTCGCGGACTCGACCTTGTGCACCCAGGACATCTGCCATAAGGACATTCGCTCCGGTCGACTCCACGGGAAGCGTTTGAAGAATGGCCTCGGCGCCTTTCGAGTCGCCAGCAGCAAGCAATGCACTTGCCAGGTGGGTTTGAGCTACCGCCGATTCCGGATCGCTTTCCCTTAGCGCTTTTAGCAAATTCGTTGCTTCGTCGATATTCCCGGTTCGCCGTAACAAACTCGCCCGCAACACGCCGCCCAAGGTGGGGTTCACGTCCTCGAACGCTTTCGCTTCAGCGAGCGCCTCTGTGTTCCTGTCCAATTGGTGGAGCGCGTTGACGATTTCGAGATAGCCCAGGTCAAAGTCCGGCGCCACTTCGACCGTTTCTCGAAACGCGGCCAAGGCCTCTTCCTCATTTCCACGCGCCGCCAGCGTGCGGCCTAATCCAAGTCTGGCGAGCGGATTCTTATCGTCGCGCTCGATAGCGCTCCGGTACGCCTCTACGGCTTCGTCATACCTTCCGATCTGCAAGTATGTGTCGCCCTGCAACCGGTCACGTTCGCTTGCCCGCCCACTGCAACCGGAAAGAAGTGATCCGACCAAAAGGGCGGTGAAGATACCGGCTCGGATAAGTGATTCGCGGCGTATGATCAAATCCACTCTATCTTCTCCTAATGTTCAGTATAGGGCAGTAGCGGCACGAGGCCAGATGCAAAGTCGCTGAGCGAACGGAACGCCCGCTCTTCGCCGTCTTCGCCAATTCGTGTACTCAAACGAATGAGCTGCGAGCTTGGACTGCGCATCATTAACGTGTCCCGCGACCAGTAATAGGTATTCATGGCGTAATTGGCAGTCGATCGATTGCCGGTTCTAAACCAATACAAGACCGCTTC
>JAJDAB010000434.1 GCA_029262095.1 Candidatus Hydrogenedentota bacterium | reverse complement strand
GAACCACATCCCGATGCGGACCGGCTGGTCGTATGTAAGACGGACGTCGGTGGGGGAGAGCCGCTACAGATCGTCTGCGGCGCGAAGAACATGACCGTTGGCGACAAGGTGCCCACGGCGGTTGTTGGCGGGAGCCTGCCGGGCTTCAAGATCGGTAAACGCAAAATGCGGGGAATCCAGTCGCACGGCATGATGTGTTCGGCCAAAGAACTCGGCATGGGCGACGATCATGGCGGACTTTTGATCCTGGATAAGACCTGCGAAGTCGGTGCAGACGCGATCGAACTCCTCGGAATCGACGACACAGTCCTTGATATTGAAATCACGCCAAATCGTGGCGATTGGGCCGGGATGATCGGAATCGCTCGCGAACTCGCCGCTCACCTCCGCGTGCCTCTCACACTCCCCAGTGACGATCTGAAGGAAAATGACGAATTTGTCTCGGATATTTCCAGCGTCGCAATCGACGCTGCAGACCTTTGTCCACGATACGCGGGCCGGGTTTTGCGAAATGTAACTGTGGGCCCGTCGCCGGCTTGGTTGTGCCAGCGGTTGGTCGCCGCCGGGCAACGCCCCATCAACAACATCGTCGATATTACGAATTACGTCCTCATGGAAACCGGGCAACCGCTGCATGGATTCGATTTTGACAAGTTGTCTGAGAATCGGATCGTGGTCCGTCGCGCCAAGAATGGCGAATCAATCAAGACCCTAGACGGCGAGGACCGCACGCTAACCGATGAGATGTTGGTCATCGCCGACGCGACTTCGCCAGTAGCCGTTGCAGGGATTATGGGTGGTCTGGATCCGGAAGTGGGGGAGGGCAGCAAGAATGTGTTCCTCGAATCGGCGTACTTCCTGCCCGCATCGATCCGGAAAACATCGCGATCATTGAATCTGATCAGCGAAGCATCGACGCGGTTCCAACGCGGTGCGGACCCGGACATGGTGATCTTCGCCGCGAATAGGGCCGCGAAACTAATGGCTGAACTCGGTGGCGCGGAAATCCAACAAGGAATCCTCGACGAATACCCGAATCCATTGCCGCCGAAGTCGGTATCTCTTCGATTCAAACGGACAAACGCCTTGCTAGGAACAAACATCGAGGGTGACGAGCAACGCCGCATTCTAACAAGTCTGGGATTTGAAGAAACGGCATCAACCGATGACGCAGCCACGTACGCAATCCCCGGACGAAGACACGATGTAGCGCACGAAGCGGATCTTGTCGAAGATATCGCCCGACTCTACGGGTTCAACGACATTCCCATCACGCTGCCGCGCGTCCGCCCGCGCGAGGAAGTCATCGCACCTGAGGCTGCAATAGAACGGAAACTCAGGGCCTTTCTAATCGGACTGGGATTAACCGAACTCTCAAACCTCACGTTTAGCTCTGACGCCGCCATTCAGCAGGCCAAACTACAGTTCGCTGAATCCCGACTGATCCGACTTCAGAATCCGCTCTCTGAACGACATGCCATCATGCGACCATCTCTAATCCCAGGAATGCTTGAAGTGGTATCCAGAAACGAACGGCACGGAATCGACGAACTCCGCCTGTTCGAAATGGGTCCGACGTTTACTGGGGATGATTCCAGCGAACTAGCCACAGAAACACCCCATTTAACTATCGCGTTGATGGGAAACAAAACTGAACCTTCTTGGCACGGAGAATCCGAACCCATCGATTTCTACGACATCAAAGGTGTCACTGAAGCCATCCTGCAGAACGCCGGAATCGAAGCCGACTTTCGACATACCGAAATTGCACCTTTCGCCACCGGCCAGTGCGCCGAAATCGAAACCCCTGAAAATATACTCGGGTATTTAGGGCTCATCGAACCCGCCATTGCGGAAACATTCGAAATCTCGAAGGCAGTGTTTGTCCTCGACCTGAATCTAACAACCCTAATCCATCAAGCGAAACGACCCAGCATCTTTCAGCCCGTACCCAAATTTCCGCCTGCCCTCATGGACCTCGCATTCTTAATCGACGATGACACCCCAGCGGATGCTGTACGCAAGGCGGCGGAAAAAGCGGGGGGGAAGCGTCTCAAGAAGGCAGAGGTATTCGATGTCTATACAGGCGATCAGGTCCCCGACGGGAAAAAAAGCATCGCCCTCAAACTTAGATTCCAGGTTAACGACCGCACTCTAACAGACAAAGAAACGGGCAAAGACTGCGAAAAAATCAAGAATGCCCTTGCCCAGGAATTCGACGCTACGCTACGATAAGGCGAACGCGGATTGGGGGAAACCATGACACCACGTCTTACAGACGAACTTCGGCGCCTCCGCACCAATATCGACAAACTGAACGCCGCCATACGGCACACAATGGAAGAAGCTGAGCAGGGCAAACTAGAACGCGAAAAATTGCTCCAAGAACAATGGCGCCTTCAACGAGAATCGGCGACTCATCGGCGCAACGCCGAAGACTACGAAAGCCTCCAATCTGAGAATCAACGCCTCACGGACACCACCAACGAGATCAAAGCCACGCTTCACGAAATCCTCGACTGGTCCAAGTCCGCCGGGGCCGAGCTACGACGATGACCGAACCAACCAACACGCAAGTCAAAATCAACGGCATCCAACTCGAAGTGCCGACCTATCAAGACCCGGAAACAACTCAAACGATCGCGTCTGAGGTCACCGACATCTTGAAGGGCATCGAAGATTCCAGTGAGCGTATCGACACCCAACGTTTCGCCCTCGAGACTTGCATGAGGCTAGCAACAGACCTCGCTCGTGAACGAGACCGAACCCGCACCACGGACGACGAATTCGCCCTACAGCTCGCATCGGTAAATGCCTCGCTGGAGTCCCTCCTTAAAATCATCGAATAAGCGAGGGTTAAATGCGGCGACTCTCGTCAGGGATACGAGACATCCATAGCCACACCAAGTTATCTTCAGCCTTCTTGAATTTAACGTCCGATAATATATATTATGTGATATACAGAGCACGGAAAGCCCTGGGCAATAGGCCGCTTGTGTGCCGAAATATGCTTATGATTTCATATATAGACCTACTTTATGGTGTTCGGTATTCGTTGTATATCATTAAATCACAACGATTTATAAAAGTAATCCGCTCTATTATGTCGGTTTGATTCGTATTCATGAGCGACTCGACCGAGATTTAAAGGTTGAAGGTCGGCCCTCCGTTACGCCTCTTTTGCACACATCAGGCGAATGGATGGGCGTTGTAAACTATTTACTACACCCGGGACTCGTGTCCGAGATTGCGATTGGGGCGTCATTGGGTTAGGTTCGAGGGCTTCACGGGGTAACCAATTCGGAGATTTGCGATGCTGGCGAGGTATCTATCAACTGCAGTTTTGGTCACTATTTTCATCTGTTCCGCCTCCCCCACTGCCTCCGCGTTGGAGGCCGGAGCGGCTTCGGTGGATGTCACGCCCAAGGAACAAATGCCAGTCTCCGGGGGTATAGGAACGCCGACACCGACCACGATGACCAAGGGCAGACTTGAGGTCCGGGCGCTGGTCTTGGCGGATGGCGATTCTCGAGTCGCGATTGTCAGTGTCCCGTTCATCGGGTTTCCGTCGGTTCTCATCGACCGGGTGAGATCAGTAGTGGATGGGGTCGCGTCCGAGGACATCATGATCGGGGCCACTCATACCCATAGCGCGCCGGATATGTATGCGTTCCCGGATGAGACTGGCGAACCCACAGCGGACTTGGAGTACGTGTATTGGGTCTGTGACCAAACCGCGGCAGCAATCAATCAAGCCGTGGCTTCCCTCTCCCCCGTTTCCCTCAAAATTGCTACAGGCGATGCGGCGGAAAGAATTGCCTACAACTATTATGCGCCTGAACTCTACGACCGGCGTTGTGATGTCCTGCAAGCCATTGGCGCAGACGACCGGCCGGTGGCGACGTTGGTGAATTATGCGATTCACCCTGAGGTGCTTGGACCTGACCGGGGAATTCTGAGTCCCGATCTGGTCGGTCCACTGTACGACCGAATCGAAGAGCAAGGCGGTGGTATTGGAATTTTCATGAATGGTGCGCAGGGCGGCATGGTCACAGCAGACTGCCGGGTGCCAGATGGTGATGGTCGTGAGCAATACAATACGTGGGAGGAATGTATCCGAATCGGCCACCTGTTGGCGGACGAGGCGCTCCGAATAGTCGCCGACGCGCCCGTTCAATCGCAGCCAGCACTGTGGTCCGGGGCTTCGGATTTGACCCTGCCCGTCGACAATCCGGGCTTTCGAGCGTTAATCAAGGGCGCGCCGTTGGACTACAAAATGAGCGAGACATTTACGGTTACAACGCAATTGAACGTCGTGAATATCGGCACGGCCCAAATGCTGACGATTCCAGGTGAAGCACTACCCAATATCGGATATTACCTCAAGCGAAACATGCACGGTTCGAGCAATTTCTTATTTGGCCTGACGAATGACGCTTTCGGCTATATTTTGACGAAAGAAGATTTCGGCAGTTTCCGCCGGTACGAATACATCACGCAGACATCGATGGGCGAGCGTACCGCTGAATTGTATGTCGACTCGGCATTAAAGGCGGTGAATGCCGCGCCTCGGCCGAGTAAGGATTAGGCGAGAATACCAGGAAACAAATCTCGTGCGAGGTACGGAATAATTGGAGCGGGATACCGGGGTCGAACCGGCGACTTTTAGCTTGGGAAGCTAACACTCTACCAACTGAGTTAATCCCGCTGATGTGCTTGTTGAATCGTATCAGCGGGCGTGTGACCTGTCAAAGGGGATCCGGCTCGTAGTTCCGCCTTCAGGCGGTCGCTCAATGTGCTAGGACACCGCCTGAAGGCGGAACTACGAACCTTTTGCCGCGTCGCCTTCTGGTCCCAACGGCTTCCATGAAATGAGAAGTAATGGGAGCAGCGTTACCGACGATAGTAAGGCTACGAAAATGGCGAGTCCGGTGAAGATTCCGAAATAGACTGTTGGATAGAAATTGGATAAGACGAGTATGGAGAAGCCGATGATGATGGTGATCGAGGTGTAGTAGATAGCTTGGCCGATGCTGTTGTGGCACCGGTGCATCGCGGCGGCGTAGTTGCGGTCCTTGGGAAATTCTTCGCGGAAGCGGTGGATATAGTGAATGGCGAAGTCGACCGCGATGCCGAGCGTGATAGCGGCGATCATGATGGTCATCATGTCGAGGGGGATGCCGAGCCAACCGAGGGTGCCGAGGACAGTTGATACGGGCAGAACGTTTGGAATGATGGCGATCGTAGCCAAATACGGGGACCGAAATAGGATCAAGAAAGTCAACCAAATGACGCCGAACACTGCGCCAATGGTGTAAATTTGCGAGGCCACTAGACTTTGCAGCATGTTGTTGTAAAGGACAAAGACGCCCGTCGACCGCGCCGTTATGATCTCGGTGTTCACGTCAGACTTGAAGTGATCGTCCATCTGCGCGAGCAGGCTTGCCCGTTCGAGATCGTGGCTGGATTCGCGGACGCGCATTGAAATTCGAACTTGGTCGTAATCCTTGGAGACGTAGGGTTTGAGTACATCCCGGGAGAGCTCTTCGGGAATTTGTGCGCGCATGATGCTCAGCATGGCTTTTCCCACGGGTTTGTCGCCATTGACCCGCTCAAGAATGCGCACGAGGGAGATGGGCGAGAGCACTTTGCCGGTATTGGGCAATGCATCAAGCCAATCGTGGACCTCGGCGAGCTTGGCCATATTCTCATCTTCGATCCAGAAGTCTTTGCCCTCGCCTTCCAAAACGACTTCAAGCGGGGTCGTACCGCCTAACCGCTCATCAATGAGGGTCATGCCTTGATAGATTGGTGTGTCTGTTTTGAAGTAATCGATGAAGCGATTTTCGACTTCGATACGAGCCGCACCTGTTACACCAAATATGAACAAGACTACCGCAATTAAGGCAATGAGCTTGCCGTACCGTTCGGTTAAGGTTGCGAAGATATTCATCGGTGAATTCGTTAGTTCGGCGTAAGACGAATCGGGTTTCTTCCCTTTTGGCGTGAAATAAAGCGCGGCGGGGAAGAACGTGAAGCACATCAGGAACGCGAGCGATAAGCCAACGGTCATCATCATCCCAAAGTCCATCACAGGTCGGATTCCACTCACCATCAACGACGCGAATCCGACGATGGTTGTGATGACCGTATAGAGACACGGGCGCGCAACATGGCGAACCGATTCCAGAATGAGATCGCGGTTTGATGCCTCCGGATTCGCGGCATGGGCTTCGCGAAATCGCACGGCGATGTGAATGGTCATGGCCATTGTAATCACGAGGAGAATCGACGACATATTCGACGTCACGATTGTCGTTCGCCAATCCGTGAAACCGAGATACCCCATCATGATCACGACGGTAAGGACGCACGTGAGGGTCGGCAGGAGGATCCATTTCAGACGCCGAAAAATGACGGTTAGCGTAGCGAGCATGAATAGGACAACGCCGACTCCGAATGTGAAAATGTCACTGCGTACATAGCTAATGATGTCCGCCATGACCATGGGCACGCCGCCAAGATAGATTTCACCAATCGACTCGTGTTTCTGGATAATCGCGCGAATGGTTTCGATATCGGCCGACCGCGTATCGAGTCGCACCATGTATTCAGCCCGGTATTTCGCATCAATGTCCGCGAATTCCGCTTCTTCGTCCGGGGTCAGCCCCCCTTCTCGTCGTTTGTCGCGGAGCTGCGTGCGCCGGTTGTACCAGCCTATGTATTCCTCCGGCGCCGGAGCGAAATTGACTTGAACGGCGCTCGTCTTACTGTCCTTGCTGATGAGGTGATCCTGGTAGAACGGACTCGATGTCATTTCCTCGCGCGCCAGTTCCAGGTCTACCCCTTCCCCACCCAGCGTTTTGTAGCCACTGGCCAACAAAATAATCGGCACGTTGGGATTGGCGCCCGCGTTGCTGTGAAAGAGGGGCACCGAAAGAATCGACGTTACCGACGCAACATTTTCTATCGCATCCAGTTCGTCTACCAATTTGGTGAGGTTTGCCAACGATTCTTCCGTGAACAAGTCACCCGTTGGTGTTACCGGTACAACGACGTAGTCGTCCGATCCAAATATTTCGCGGGTCTCGTTGTAGTAGCGGAGATCTTTGTCATTTTCGAGGGTGATGGAATCGCTAGACGCGTCGAGTTCAAAGTCCTTCATGTGATAACCGAAGAAGGAGGCGACCGCGAGGACGATAAGGAGGATTAGGATCGGTACACCGAGGACAACGCGTTCAAACAGGGTGACGAACGGCGACTGTTTCTGTTCCGGCATTTGGCGCTCCCTAAGGCATTTAATGGTGGCAGTTTAGAGCATAATCCTGGGTAGAGGCTGTTGGTTCCACAGGATTAGATGCACTATATACCAGGATCGTTATTCCACGACAATCACTGGACGACGCAATGAAGGCAACGGAAAGCAGATCACAGCAGTATCCAAACGACAGCGGCCGCCATAAGTAGCAGCACTCCAAGCCCTACGAACGCAATGATTCGCTTTTGGCTATCCGTCAATCGCGCTTGTTTTATTCCCGCGTCTTTCGGAATCACCTTTCCCGTGACCAGGTTCGTGTTGCAGGTAATGCAGATAACCTCGCTGGACCGAACCATCGCGCCGCAGTTTGGACACGTGTCACTCGATTGCTTTTCTTTGCGTTGGAGCGGCGAAGTCTTCTGGGGTAAGGCTCGCCCGCAATGCACGCAGCTCCCCAACTGAGGGTCTGTCACCATCCCGCAAGCGGGACAATTCGTCATGCTGGCCACGGC
Organism: Candidatus Hydrogenedentota bacterium; assembly: GCA_029262095.1. Lineage (GTDB taxonomy): Bacteria > Hydrogenedentota > Hydrogenedentia > Hydrogenedentales > SLHB01 > JAJDAB01. The sequence goes on along the minus strand of JAJDAB010000434.1, from coordinate 3,777 downwards.
GCGATCTTAACGCAACGCGTGATCCGCGATCACTTTTGTGCCACGTAGACGAATGCTGGTGGCACGTTTGCCCACACGAGCGGTGTCGCCGTGATTTCGCCGAACCGTTCTTCCAGCATCGCTCGGAACCGGCGGCCCTTTTTCAAGTATGGGCTGAATAGATAGGTATACGTGGTGAATCGCGCACCGGGGGCCATCGCGTCATACAGGGCGTCCAATAGCGAAACCTGCAATTCATGGGGGAATGACGCCCAGGGAAGGCCTGAAACCACGGCGTCACAGTGGTCCAGTTCGTTTTCGGCCAAGTATTTCCCGATGTGTTCAGCGGAATCGTTGTAGACTTTGACCCCCGGAAATCGAATGGCCATGGCTTCGCAAAATTCGGAACTGATTTCAATCGCGAAGAATTTCGCCTCGGGATTCAGATGATCCAGCACGGTCCCGGTAATTGCGCCGTCACCGGGGCCCAATTCCACAACGGCTTTGGATTCATTTACATGCGCGGCGGCGCATACAACTTCGGCGACCGCGCGTGAGGTCGCGGCAATGGCGCCGACCTGATCCGGATGGGCTAAAAATCGTTTGGCGAAACTTAGAACGCTCACGGCGAAGCCGATTTAACCTTTGATAGCGCCGCGCGTAATCCCCTCGACAAATTGGCGTTGCGCCACGGCGTACAACAACAACACCGGCAGGATAACGAGTAAGCTACCCGCCATCAAGACCGGCCACTGATTTCCGGTTTCTTCGAGTCCGCGAAGATACGCGAGTCCGATGGGTAAGGTCCGCATTTCAGCGGTATTGGTCACGATGAGTGGCCACAGGAAATCATTCCAACGCCCGAGAAACGCGATGACGACGACTGCTGCAATCGCCGGGCGGCTCATCGGCACATAGATCAGCCATAGCGTCCGCCAATGCCCCGCGCCATCGGCACGCGCCGCATCGCGCATAGATGTTGGGATGGTGCGAAACCATTGATACAGGACGAACACGGGAAACGCGTGCGCAGCGGGCGGAACGATGAGTGCCCAATACGAGTCGATCCATTCGAAATCGCGCATCAGTAGAAAATTGGGTACGAGTTTCGCCTCCTCCGGGACGGCCATCGTCGCAATTACGGCGATGACAATGACGGACTTTGCGGGGAATTGAATTACTGCGAATGCGTAGGCCATGAGGATCGCGCCGAGGACCTGAATCGTGGTGGCGGCGACACCGGTGGCCGCGCTGTTGACGAAGAATTGCCCGAACGGCGCGGCGTTCCATGCGTCGGAGAAATTGGCCCAATGCATTTCGGAGGGCCACCACGCGTGAGCGCCTGTCACGAGCGCACCGGGCGGTTGTAATGCGGTGACGACCATCCAGTAAAAAGGAAGGGTTAGCACACTCACAATGAGGAGTAGGCCAGCAAGTCGGATGAATCGGTGTTGGTTCATTCGTAATGCACCCAGAGCCGAGCGAATCGGAATTGCGCGGCAGTCATCAGCACGGTTAACGCGAAGAACAGCACAGCCAGCGCGGAGGCCAATCCAGCACGAAAATCACGGAATCCGGTCTTGTATAAATGAAACACATATGTACTCGAATCGGGATAGACGGGGCCGCCTTCCGTCATCATGTAGACTGACTCGAACGTTTTAAGCGCGGCGATGAATCCCGATAAAGCCAAGAAGAAAATTACGGGAGTCATCAACGGGATCGTGATGAACCTCGTCTGCGCCCACGAACCTGCGCCTTCGAGCGACGCCGATTCGTGAAGGGAGCGATCGATCGTCTGTAATCCGGCGAGGAAAAAGATGGTCGCGATGCCGATCTCTTTCCAAGAACCGACAACGATGATCGCGACTAATGACCCCGTGCCCGACCGCAATAGGTCCGGGCCTTCGACGCCAAGCAAGCCGTAGATAGTGCTCAATGGCCCCAGGCGCGGGTCAAGTAGCAGCACCCAAGCAAGCGCTGCGGCTGCGGTGGTCGTGACATATGGCGTGAACGCCAACGTGCGGAACAAGGTCCGGCCTGGTATCGGGCGGTGTAGCAACAGGGCCAGCGCGAACGCGATAATTTGCGCGGACACAACCACGCAGACCGCGTAGATGATCGTATTTCCCGTGACCCGCCACGTTTCAGGGTCGGTTGCAAGGTCCGCGTAGTTTTTGATTCCGACAAACACGGGAGTCGCCGCGATGAGATTCCAATCCGTTAGACTCAAGTAGGCGCTGTACAATATAGGCCAGTATGTGAATAGGCCGAACATAATGAGGTTTGGACCGGCAAAGAGAAGAAACGTCAACCACTCTCGCCGCTGTGATTTCGCGCTCAACGTGGGGCCAGCTCGCGCTGGATATAGCGCTCAGCGATTTCGTCCGCTTCCCGCAGCACCGTAACCACATCTTCGCCGCGAATTAGGATGCGACGGAACGCATCGTCGAAAGCATTACGTATCGCGGGCGACATGTTGACGGAGAAATCGCCGCGCAGATGTGGGAGTGCATCGTGGATTACTTTTCGATTCGGTTCGGCAAGCCACGCCTCCCCCACCACCTGAGCGGAAGTAGTGAACGCGCAGTATCCGCTCCGTTTGGCGTAGTACGCGATTTGCTCAGGCTGCAACAGATAACGTATGAACGACCACGCGGTTTCGCGTTGGTCCGTAGGCGTTCGCGCCAACATTGCGATACCGCCGCCGCCGGGTGCATAGATTTTTCCTTGCGAGCCCGCCGGATAATTCGCGACCTTAGGCTTGAAACTCGACGATTGGCGAAGGATTTCCGCGTAGGGCGCAGGTGAATCCAGGATCATCGCTGCACGTCCACTCGTGAACGCGGCGCGGTGGCCACCACTCGCCTTGGCAGGAACGATGGCCGCACCGCTGTTCACGAGTTCCTGCAGTCGGGAATACAACGCCACCGTCACCGGATGATCCAACGTGATGTTGGCATAGTCGGGCGAGGTGATCTCGCCTCCTTCCGACCAGATTGCGGATAGCAAAGGCCATGTGCTCTCCCAAAGCGCGAGCCCGTGACGAATCACATTTCCATTCGAGTCCCGCGTAGTGAGTGATTCAGCGAGGTCGAAGAGTGTGTCCCATGTCTCCGGCGGATCCTCAATTTGTGCTTCCGCAAACGCATCCGCGTTGAAATATAGGACTGGAACGGTCACGTTGAACGGTAGCCAATACAATCCACCTTCAACCCGGCCGGCATCGAGCATCGTGCCCGGCCAATCGGAAGTATCGATACCCGATACGCCGTTGATATAGTCCGTCAAATCGACCAACAACCCCGCGCGCGCAAATTCGCGAATCTCGAACGTGCCCAATTGCGTAACATCGGGTCCGGTCCCGCCTGCTGCGGCGGTCATGAGTTTGGCTGCTAAATCGCCGTAGCCGCCCTGAAACTCGACGGACACGGTCGCGACATCCTGAGTATCGTTGAACTGCTCCGCCAACTCGTCCTGGGCGTCCCCCGCGCCACCGGTTAGGGTTCGCCAATATGTAATCTCAGTACGGCCATCGGCGGTATCCTGCTGTGGGGAGCTACATCCGAACAAGACAAAACATAGCGATAGGGCAAACGTCCGGATGCTCCGATGTAGGCGTCTATTTTTGTTCATATTGTTTTCATGTCATTCCGAGCGCAGCCGAGGGATCTACTAAAACATCAGCATTCGAACCCGGTCTCTTGGTAGATGCTTCGGCTTCGCTCAGCATGACAGACGTTGTTGGTCATCGGAATAGGGTTCTTTGTGTCCTTCGTGCCTTTGTGGTGAAATATC
>JAJDAB010000433.1 GCA_029262095.1 Candidatus Hydrogenedentota bacterium | reverse complement strand
GGATTCGATTGCATACGATGGTCCTTAATTCTTGAACAGCAATATATGACGGTTGGAGATAGCCTATCCGTCGGAGTTGAGGTAGGAGTATACCAAATGGATGTTGTTCGGTGAGGCTATGGCCGAGAAATGATGGCGATGGTATCTTCGCGTACCTCATAGTCAAGATCGACCGGGCGTAACAGGACAAAGAGAATTGATCGCAAGGGTACGTCGTCCATCTTGACAAACGGAATCTTCAATTCGGCGACATCTACGGAGTCGTCTACTTCAATTGGGACGTTCACCGTGCCCCACCCCGAAAGGATATCAAGGATATTCGTTAACGGCTCATTATCAAATTCGACAGACAATTCGGTATCGTCGAGCACGGAACGCATGTGTTCGCTGATGCCCGACGGAACGGTCAGCACCGGGGCTTCAGATTCAATTCGTTTTATTGAACTCACCCAGATGAAGTCGTGCATTGGTACAAAACTCAGACCGATCGTCCTGAGCATTGCCGTGAAACATTCTCCGAGACGCCCGCTATCAATTTTGACTACGGGAACGAATCCTTCGGCATCGTATTTGTCGATTGACTCGTATAGCTTTGCCTCCTCGCCCGACTTAACCCACATAGGGCGATCCGGAGGCTGCACTACCTGCCAATCGACCACGAATCCTGTTTGGTTCACCTTCGTTCTGAGACTCAAGAGCGCGTCAGATAAGTGGCCACCTTCGAATGTCATGGAGATCAGCGCATCGATACTGTCCGCCGCCTTGTACGTCGTTTCCAGACGATCCTGAGGGATTGGCGGAACCGACACTAGTTTGTCCGGTGTGGAGATCATCATGAAACCGGGCTGCGCGACATACGACAGCCCCATCGGCTCCAAGAATTGAAACAACACGTCACTTGCCGGCATGTCCGTGACTTGAAATGGGGCGACGTAGCCGTCGGTCCGAAAACCGCCGAGAGGAATTATGCGCGGCGGTACATCGTACTGGACGTATCCAGTTACGTCTGGAAACGTTTCGGGCCGTCTAGGTTCAGGTTCCAAAGCACGCCAGTCAATTGCGATATTGATATTCGTGTACCCGGACACAAACTCAAGAATGGTCCCGATGTATTCGTCGTCAAACACGATGCTCACTTCGCTGTCCAGTTTCGATTGCAACGTCGGCGTCATGCCAGGGAGTTCACGACGTAGAGGACTTGTTCTGGTTTCCTCGGGTAGGTTTTGGTGTGCGGGTTCTGGCGGCGTATCGGTAGGCGAAAATGGTACCGCCTCTGCGGTCTGAGCGGGTTGAGGCGGACGGGGATTTCGAGGGGTCGGCTCAGCGTTGGAAGCCCTTTGCGCGAATCCGGCATCGTTCAGTGAGAGTTCACGCGTTTCTTTCTGTTCATACCAAATCGCCGAAACTACAAAGAGTGAGGCGACTGCACCAAAGGTGACGACTGACTTGACCGCAAACAAGCAGAGACTTCGATAGCTTGTCTGGATTTCGTGTACGAATCCTAATGACTGGAACTCAAGCGCGCTGTCGACCGCGACAACGCCTAAGAGTTTTTGGATTCGCGCGCTTCGCGACTCAGCGGGTTCGTGGATGCCGTCGAGCGCACGCACAATGTGTTCTCCGAGTGCTGTGCGTGCGCGTTCGAGTCTTTTCTTCGCGGCATGCCGCGAAATCTCCAATGACTGAGCGATTTCCTGTGTCGACATACCGGCGAAGTAGTGGAGAAACAAGACTTCCCGCTGTCGTGGCTTGAGGTGTCTCATGGACTCGCGAACGAACGCCTTCATTTCGTTGCGTGATGCGTCGGGCGAATCGGCAGGTATTTGTTCGGCTTCGGCTGAATCCAGTGCCGTAGATTTTGCGGTGCGCCGGGCGATCGATCGTGCGACATTGCGCGCGATGACGACGAGCCAATGTTCTACGCGACTTGGGTCGCGTATCTGTTTTATCGATTGAAACGCTCGGAGAAATGTTTCTTGGGTGACGTCGTCCGCGTTGTGCGCGTTCCGAGTCTGCGCCAGTGCGACGGCGTGAACGACGTTGTGAAATCGCTCGACGAGTATACCGAACGCCTCGCCGTCTCCCGCCTTAACGCGATGGACGAGGTCGGTGGTCGATGCACTGTCTGATTGATGCGTCATAGTCGAATTCCTTCGACATAGTGACTCATAAGCGATGAGGATGGCGACATTCTTGTTGGGTTAAATGGGAACGCGGCGAATCGGGTTCTGCGCGGGCTACGTCGCGGGACGTGCACTTTTCACGAGCAGGACGCCTCCCGCTGCGATCAAGGTGACCGTGACGCTGGCAACCACCACCGTGATCGAGAGGTTCGCATGAGGGGGAACGGCGATTTGGTTGTCTTCCCGAGTGAAAAATGATGTCAAAACGAACTGATGGATTGCCCTATGGATTCCCGGCAAACCTAGAAATAAACCGATAGCTACTAGCGCCCCGCCAATAAAACGAATCTCAAGGTAAGAATCCTCGACCTCGCGTCTTGTTCCGTGCTGTGCCATTAGAGAATGCGCTTAATTCTTGCCCGAGTACTACGTCGCGGGACGCATGCGGTCGTTCATGCGCTTGAAGAGCCAGATTTCCTCGGCGATGTCGTCGGCGAGGTCGGGGTCGCTTTTGGCGACTTGGCGGCAGCGTTTGAACGCGGTACCGAAATCGCGACTTTCGAGCGAGAGTTGGATGGAGAGTAGGCAGCCCTCCAGGTAATCCGGTTCCGCGTCGAACACCGTGCGCAGGTATTTTTCGGCTTTCTTTGGTTCGTCGCGGTGGTAGCTGTGGACGGCTTCGCGAAACCCTTGGGGTGCGAACCGCAACAGCGTAGTTTCCACGACATAGCGTCCGATATATGCGATGGCCGGCAGCACGAGCGCGAGATTTGCGAAGGGCTGGCTGAACATCGTGGCGATGATCTGCACCGGGAGCACGAGTAGCGCCGTGAAAAAGACCGCTTTGACGACAGCGGCGCGTAGCGGGCGTATGCGGTACCACGTGTGACTCTTTTGAATGGTGTACGCGATCACCTCATCGGCGCGTTCACTGAGGCTGGTCAATTGCGCCACGAGTCGATCTCGATCGGCGTTTTCGCCGGGCCGGTGCCAGAAACGGATGCGCACTGGTGATTGTTCGACGTCGGCGGTGAGTTCGATTGCGGGCCGGTTGCGCGCAACGATGTATCCGCCAACCGCAGCTGCGGCTAGGGCTAGAAACAATCCGATGAATAAGAAACCGCCCAACATGTCTGCATTGGGACCGAGAAAGTGGCGTGCAATCGCGATTGCGGGTATGGCGATCAGGATTGCGATGGCCGGGAGGGCCATCACTTGGTATAGGACTCGGGAGTCTGTGCAAGTAACCTGCTTCATCGAAACCCATTCAACCGGAATAAACATCGACGCCTGTCCGCTCCAAGCACGCTGGTGGTAGACCAAAATAGTCCCGTTGAGCTCAAGGACGGCATTGCTCGGTCCGCTTACGGGATTGATCGGTACGCGAAGCGGCTTGATCTTGGGTGGCACTATGGCGGAATCGGTCATTACGTTAATTATACACGACTCTCTCGAAGGCAGGGTGGCTGCGATGCATCGAGAGGCTACTGCGTTGAAAACGTTGGGCTTGACCCGCACAATAGCTAGCATTGTCGGCGGCAATTGGTCGCGCCGCAACACTTTAGAGCAAGGAGAAGTTTTCCGTGAATTGGTTGTCGAAGTATTTCAGTGGACACGTTAGGCCTGGGCATTTTGCCTGTATCGCCGTTTCGATGGGGGCTATGATTTTTGCCCAAGCAGCGGTTGCTGTGTCCGATGAGCAACTTGGTCTGGTCGAATTACCAGATGGTTTTAGCATTTCCGTGTACGCCGAAGGTGTCGCCGGTGCGCGCTCGATGGCCTTGGGCGCCAACGGAACGTTGTTCGTCGGGTCGAGGCCGGAAGGCACCGTATACGCTGTTGTCGATTCCGATGGTGACTATTCCGCCGATCACGTGTATACGATTGCCACAGGACTCAACCATCCGTGCGGCGTTGCATTTCGGGATGGTGCGTTGTATGTCGCGGAAATCAATCGCATCATACGATTCGATGACATCGAGAGCGCGCTAGAGAACCCGCCGGAAGCGGTTGTGGTTAATGATGAGTATCCGACCGCTGGGCATCACGGTTGGAAGTTTATTAAGTTTGGTCCGGATGGAAAGCTGTATGTGCCGGTCGGTGCGCCCGGCAATACCTATCGCCCGAAGGAAGGTGAACTGTTTTCGAGTATCACGCGCATGAACGCAGATGGTTCGGATGTCGAAATCTTCGCGCATGGCGTGCGGAACACCGTTGGGTTTGACTGGCACCCGGAATCGGGTGACCTCTGGTTCACGGATAACGGGCGCGATATGCTCGGTGACAATGTGCCGCCAGATGAATTGAACCGTGTCCCGGAGGCGGGTATGCATTTCGGTCATCCGTTCGTACATGGCTCGGACATCCTCGATCCGGAATACGGTAAGGGGCAAAACCCGTCGGACTACACGCCTCCCGCGCAGGAACTCGGCCCGCATGTCGGTTCATTGGGCATGCGGTTTTATCGCGGCGGGATGTTTCCTGAAGAGTTCAAAGGACAGATTCTCATTGCCGAACACGGCTCCTGGAACCGTTCACAAGCGGCTGGCCATACGGGATACCGGTTGATGCGTGTAGGCTTGCGTGGCAACCGACCCGTCTCTTACGACGTCTTCGCCTACGGATGGCTTCGCGACAACAAAGCCTGGGGACGTCCGACGGATGTGCAGGAATTGCCGGATGGATCGCTGCTGGTGTCGGACGATA
>JAJDAB010000432.1 GCA_029262095.1 Candidatus Hydrogenedentota bacterium | reverse complement strand
AGTCTTTCGCCGACACGTGGACGATTCCGTTCGCATCGATATCGAATGACACTTCAATTTGCGGTAAACCGCGTGGCGCGGACGGGATGCGTACCAAATCGAATTTGCCTAACGTGCGGTTATCGCTCGCCATTTCACGTTCACCTTGTAGCACGTGAATCGTGACCGCCGTCTGATTGTCGGCTGCCGTTGAAAACGTCTGGCGTTTGTTCACGGGGATTGTCGTGTTGCGGTCGATGAGCTTGGTGCATACACCGCCCAGGGTCTCGATGCCCAACGAAAGCGGCGTCACATCCAGGAGCAATACGTCTTTAACATCGCCGGACAGCACGCCCGCCTGAATCGCTGCGCCAATCGCTACCACTTCGTCAGGGTTCACGCCGCGATGCGGCTCCTTGCCGAATACGCTCTTCACGATGTCGCCGACTGAGGGCATACGGGTCATGCCGCCGACGAGAATGACCTCGTCAATATCCTCGGCCTTCACTCCGGCATCTTCAATCGCGCGGAAACATGGCGCTTTCGTACGCTGCAATAAATCATCGCACAACTGCTCAAGCTTTGCGCGCGTTAACGTGTAATTCAGATGTTTCGGTCCTGCGGCGTCCGCGGTTACGAACGGCAAATTGATGTCCGTTTGTGCGGTGCTCGACAGTTCGCACTTCGCTTTTTCACCCGCTTCTTTCAGTCGTTGCAATGCCATCGGGTCTTTGCGGAGATCGATACCCTGATCGCGCAAAAACTCTTCCGCCAGCCAATCGATGATGCGCTGGTCGAAGTCATCGCCGCCCAGATGTGTGTCGCCCGTGCTGCTCAACACCTCGAAACTGTCATCGCCAATGGCGAGTATCGACACGTCGAATGTACCGCCGCCGAGATCGTAGACCGCGACTTTTTCATCACGCTTTTTCTCAAGGCCGTAGGCAAGTGCCGCCGCCGTCGGTTCGTTGATGATACGCAATACTTCCAGGCCCGCGATCTTGCCTGCATCTTTGGTTGCTTGTCGCTGAGCGTCTTCGAAATACGCCGGAACTGTAATGACCGCTTGCGTAACGGTTTCGCCGAGATACGCTTCGGCGGTCTCTTTCATCTTTCGAAGAATCATCGCGGAAATTTCGGGTGGGCGATGCGATTTGCCCTGCACTTCCACCTGGCAATCGCCCGACGCGCTGGCCACGACTTTGTACGGCACCATTTTTTCTTCGTCGCTCACTTCTTCGTGGCGCCGACCCATGAATCGTTTGATCGAGAACACAGTATTTTCCGGATTCGTGATCGCCTGCCGTTTGGCGACGGCACCCACTAGCCTTTCGCCATCTTTGGCGAAGCCGACGACGGACGGGGTTGTGCGGTTGCCTTCGGCGCTTGCGATAACGGTCGGTTCGCCGCCTTCCATAACGGCGACACACGAATTTGTGGTCCCTAAGTCAATTCCAATTACTTTACCCATAGTGCTCAAGCCTCCATCAGCGATAGTTCGCGATCGTTTGGTTCAGTTGGTATTCGTCTATTGTTCATCCGGTTCAGCTTCACTGGTTGCTGAACCGTTATTTGCCTTGATGTCATCACCGGATTCGGGTGCTGCACTTACAACAACTTTCGCATGCCGCACGACCACGTCTCCGATTCGATACCCTCGTTGAAACTCTTGCACGACCGTATCCGCGGGAACTGAGTCATCCGGTTGCCGCAGCATTGCATCGTGAAACTCCGGATTGAATGTTTCGCCTACGGCGGCAATCGGCTCAAGGCCGTTGCGCGTCAAGATTTCCTCAAATAGCTTTCCGACCATTTCGACTCCTTCGGCCAAAGCCTCCGGATTGCTGTCTTTATGGTTCAACGCGAGCGCGATGTTATCGACAATCGGCAGCAAGTCACGCATTAACGATTCCGCCGCCATTTTGCGGTTGCGATCGGCATCGCGAGCAACGCGCTTTCTGTAGTTGTCGAATTCTGCTCGTGCACGTAGCAACTGATCTTTGAGTTCTTCGTTCTCTTTTGTGAGCAAATCAAGCGGATCCGGTTCGACCGAATCCTCGGAATCTGCATTCGAGTCGGCTACGTCTAAATCCGCAGGCGCTTCAGCGTCCACATCTTCTGCAGCAGCATTCATTTCCCGCTTCTTTTCGAGTTCCGTCTGTTCCAAGCCGTCAGGCATGACCGTCAATAATTCCTTTCGATACCAATCAACTTGCGATGCGTGTGAGAAAACGGCTCAGCGTACTCGCCGTGTAGTCCACCACCGCCGTGAGTCTTGAGTAGGGCATTCGTTTCGGACCGATTACACCAATCATGCCCACGCGTTCTTCACCGACGCTATACGGCGCGACCACAAAACTGATGGCTTCCATACCAGGCCGTTGGGATTCCGATCCGATGACGACCGTAGTGCCTTGTCGGTCTGAGGCGCTTAAGGTATTACGCAACAATTCCGTTAGTACTTCCCGATCTTCAAGAATAGTGAACACTTCTCGCGCGCGATCAACGTTGTGAAATTCGGGTTGCTCAAAGAGCTGCGTCGCGCCCTCAAGGAAATAGTGCGCGGGCTGATCCTCGGGCACCATGTTCAACAATGCCATGGCTTGTGACGCGGTTTCACGGTGCTCGTCCAATAGCGCGCGCGATCGGTTTTGCAACGCGCTGGCCAACGAATCGACTGCGACTCCGCGCAATTGATCGTTTAGAAAACGACTGAGTTCTTGGAGGCCTTCCCGCGTGATCGCCGTCTCTAGATTTACGATGATCGTCCGTACGCGACCGTAGCTGTCCGAAATCAGCATCGCCGCGCGCGATTCGCCGATCGGCAATAACTCGATGCTGCGTGTTAGCGCATGCTCTTTATCCGGCATCTCGACAATACCGGTTTGATGCGACAACATCGCCAACAACTGACTCGTTTGACGCATCACCTCGTCCGCATCGCTGAGGCGTTGCGACATGTCCTGCTCAATACGCGCGCGTTCTTGTAACGTGAGTTTTTGGACGCGCATGAGGTGGTCCACGTAATAGCGATAGCCAGCGTCTGTCGGAACGCGGCCGGAACTGGTGTGAAGCTGCTCAAGGTAGCCCGCTTCCTCCAGATCTGACATCACATTTCGCACCGTCGCCGCGCTGAAATCGAGGCTGTAGCGTTTCACAATCGATCGCGATCCCACAGGCTCCGCGTCGGTGATAAACGTCTGCACCACCGCCTGGAGAATGAGGTCTTCGCGTTCGGTTAGATTTTGGTTGGAATTCTTCATAGGTCAATATTGGCACTCATTGAATGGGAGTGCTAACAGTTGGAGTCTAACATACACCATAACGCCGGTCAAGGCGGAGAGTTACGCATCGAGGCGACCAGTACTTTGCTAACTCGAATCGATATAATGGTTTGCGAAGAACGTCCAGACGCGAGGCCTCGGTAAATGATTGACTATATTTAGCGTAAGTTGCTATCATCTAAGCTTTTACAGCCAGTAGCTACGGAGCGAAAATGCGGATCGGGTTCGATACAAGTGCTATGACGGCCCGGCGCTCTGGAATCGGCAATTATGTCGCCAATCTATTGCATGAAATGGTGCCGTTGCTCGACGGGGGCGACGAGATTTCCGGACTTTCCATCGGACGGCGCGCGCCGACGTATGAATACCTTGGACAGCGGTTCGCATCGAGGCATATCCCGATCCCGACGCGGGTAATGTACCGGATATGGGACCTAATCGGATGGCCGGCGGCGGATGGTTTGCTCGGGGGGGTGGACGTGTACCATGCCACGAACTTTTTCTTGCCGCCCGTCCGAAGAGCCCGGCGAATCTTGTCAATTCCAGACGCCTCGTTTTCCGTTGTACCCGAGTTGTGTAGCCCGAAAATTGTCGGGCCGTTCTCATCATCCGTTGCAAAATTTGCGAATCAGGCGGACGCTGTGTTGACGATTTCCGAAGCCTCTAAGCGGGATATTGTGGAACGATTCGGGGTGGCTCAGGAAAAGGTCCGGGTCACGTACCCGGGGCCGGGCGTGTTGTCGGAACCAGTCGATGAAAGAGATGCAGTCGAAATTGTTGCTGAAAACTTTAATGTTCGCGGTCCGATTGTCTTGTTTGTGAGCACGTTGGAACCTCGGAAGAATATACCGGGATTGGTGCGTGCGTTCGACGAGGTTGCAGATACGCACCCGCATACTTTGGTGCTCGCTGGACAATTGGGATGGAACACCGATCCCATTTTGGATGCCATTACCGGCGCACGTCATTCCGATCGCATAAAGCGCGTTGGATTTGTCGCGGACAATGACTTGGCGGCGCTCTATGCAGCTGCGGAAGTGTTTGTCTTTCCGTCGTTCGATGAGGGATTCGGGTTGCCGG
>JAJDAB010000431.1 GCA_029262095.1 Candidatus Hydrogenedentota bacterium | reverse complement strand
GTCTTATATCTTCAACCTGAAACCCGGCGACGAAGTCACCATTTCAGGACCGTTCGGCGAGTTCTTTGCCCGAGACACGAAATCGGAGATGGTCTTCATTGGCGGTGGTGCGGGAATGGCGCCAATGCGATCCCACATTTTTGATCAATTCCGGCGGCTCAGCACCGATCGGAAAGTGAGTTTTTGGTACGGCGCGCGAAGCCTCCGCGAAGCATTCTATATCGAAGACTTCGACATGATTGCCCGCGAAAACGAAAATTTTGAGTGGCACATCGCGCTATCCGAGCCGCTGCCCGAAGACAACTGGACGGGATATGTCGGATTCATTCACCAAGTGCTGGCGGACAACTACCTAAAAGACCATCCCGCGCCCGAAGATATCGAATACTACATCTGCGGACCGCCCATGATGAACACAGCAGTCATCAACATGTTGACCGATCTCGGCGTTGAAAAAGACAACGTCATGTTCGACGACTTCGGCGGGTAGTCCTCTTTCGGTGTCGGGCGGCGCTCGTTTCGCTCGCGCCATCTTCCACGGACGCACGTACATCTTGTCGTATTGGCTCAACAGAGCGTCTGCGCTGAGAGGGTCAAGTTTGTTATTCGACAAGCTAGCGAAGCCGACGCTACCGCGCCTCCAGTTAATCCGTAACGTTCACCTTCAAGACAAACGAGAATCTCTCGATCAACCCCCTTAGAGCATTTTGACGTTAAAGCGTCGGCTTGCTAAAACGGTAGTCGAATCCGGTAATGGAGCCGTGGTGAGGGGTCGCTTCTAACGCAATGCCTCAATTACCAACAGAGCGACGATGCACCAATCCCAACCGTGTCATTCCGAACGAATGTGAGGAATCTTACCGGGTACGCTAGTTCAACGAGGTATTTCAAGAGGATCCGCTGAATACTGTACCAACGTCAGAGGTCGAACGCGAAGATGGTTTACTCGACGCCCGCGAGCTGAGGCGGGGTAGGCAGACTTTGCCCATTATTTGTGAGTGGCCGCGCAGACTGATCGCCACCGGAATGCTCCAGTTCGCAGCAACCTCGGCATACCGCAAAACCACCATCATGCCGACGCATACGGAATGCCTTCATATCAGGGCTATTCCATAGCTCTTTCAACGAGTGTTCCCGCACGTTCCCCACTTTGTTGATAAAACAGGGATACACGCCACCCTTAGCGCCTACATACAAATTATTCCAAACCGCACGACATTCAAAATCTTTCAGATCGTAGCCCAAGTCGTAGTGATCCAGGATGGTTTCGTACGGCATCCGCGGCATTCGAATCTCGACGCCCAACCGCTCACCCGCCTCAAGCGTTTTGCGCAGCGTCGCATCGAGTCGCTCCCGCGTAATCCCGGGGATTACAAAATCTTCGCGATTGAACGTGCTGGGATCGACATGACCCAGATCGGGTAAATCATGCGACCGCATCTCGGTGAGCAGATTGAGGACATTCACACCGGCCTCTTTCGCAATGCGCGGCATCTCCGGAAGGCAATCGAGACTCTCCTCTTGAATTACCGTATTGATGTGAATGATCGGACAAGTCTTGCCCGCCGCATCGCGAATCTCGGACAGCCGTTGGATGCCTTGGATACTTCGGTCGAACGAACCCTTCTGCGCGCGAATCACATCATGTACATCACGCGTCCCATCGATTGAAATACCGGCGAAATTAAATCCGCGAAAACCCAACCGTTTCGGCGCAAGCTCGACCGCACGCCTACAGCGTTCCTCAGTCAACATCGTCGCATTCGAGATAAAATGAACCCGGCGTTTCGAGCATGCACGCTCGAAGATTTCCATGAAGTCTTTACGCACAAACACTTCGCCGCCCGTAAACGTAATCAACCCAAACCGCGACGTCTGATCGACGACATTCAACCACTCTTCCGTCGTCAACTCTCCATCCGCTTGCACCTTCGTCGGCGTCTGTTCAAGCCAATCGATGTACTGGCACATTTTGCAACGAAGGTTGCAACGCCGAGTCACTTCGAAGAAATAGTGCCAAGCAGGAAACGCATACCCCGTCTTGATGACTTGATACGGGATTTCCGTGTAAAGACGCGAAACTCGCCGATAAAGGGCCGTTATCGCACCCATCCCGCTATCTTGCGCTTCAGCTGACATAAGTATTGTTAACTCTTTATTTTCAACAACTTACGGCACCAAAACGCACCGTAGCTAAGTAAACACCGTAGAACCGCCCAAAATTCGTTAAACGCCGATTAACTCTTGTCAATCAATTACTCTGACACTTTTTAACCCACTAATCAAGGCACCACTCCAATCGGCTGGCCCGCCTTCAACAACGGCCCCAGAGGGCATTTCTCACAACGGGGCTTTGGCCGACAGAAGTCCTTGCCGAGATTCACAATCAACGCGTGGTATTCCTGATAAAGATCTAAATCGACTGCCAATCGATCGTGAAATAAATCCTGCAACGAGGCATAGCCAACGTCCGCATCCACATGTCCATGGCGGTGCAAAAAACGACGCGTATAAGCGTCGATGACGAATACCGGTTTCCCGCACGCGTACAGAAGAATGTCGTCAGCCGTTTCGGGTCCAATGCCATGAACACCTAGCAACGCCGCGCGAAGCGGTTTAAACGGCACGCCCGCCATTCGCTCCATACTTCCGCCATGGTGCTCGATGACATACCGGCAAAAGCTGCGCAATCGTTTGGACTTAACACGGAAATAGCCCGACGGTCTGAGTACTTCGTGCAACACTTCATCCGAAGCAGCGTCGATTCGCTTAGGCGAAAGCAACCGCCCGCGCCGAAGATTCACGATGGCCTTCTCGACGTTCGTCCACGATGTATTTTGCGTCAGGATTGCGCCTACGGCAATCTCAAACGGCGTATCTCCAGGCCACCAATTCATAGGGCCATAGTGCTTCGACAGACGGCGAAAAATCTCCCGTAGCGTGTTTCCCGTCACTCCGCCGCGACAGGGATGCCCATGGCATCGGATATCATCACAAGGCCCGGTATGTTCTGGCCGAGTTTCGCTGCCGCCACCGCCGCGAATACAACCAATACGATCAGTGCGACGATGCTGCCTAGAATCTGTTGCATTTTCGTTTTCGTGAGGCCTGCCATGTTGATGAACTCTCCTGTTTCCCCTACTGCTCCACAGTTAACACCGACTCGTAAATCGAACGAACGACTTCAGCCTGATGTCTCGGCGAAAATGCATCCAGCGCTTTCGCACGAGCCGCCGCGCCCATGTCACTGACTCGATCACGATGATTGGCCAACGAGCGCAATGCAGTATAGAGTTCGTCCGACGACGATCCAAAAACCACGCCATTCTCGCCATCGTCCACAATTTCCGGCAACATGCCGCGGTCTGACACCACCCCCGGCTTACCCATCGCCATCGCCTCGCGTAGCGCGCGGCACGTGCCATCGGTACCCGGAACGAGAAATACTTTAACGTCAAACGCGTTGACCGCTGCTACATATTCGTCAACCCGAAGAAAACCAGAAAAGTGCACCCTGTCTTCAAGCCCGCGTTCGCGAACCGGCTGACGCGCGACGGTTTCCTGACGCGTACCGCGACCGACAATGAGACCATGCACGTTCGGGTTTTCGTCCATCAATTTCTTGAGCGCGTCCCACAAATCTTCGAAATGCCGATGCGGCTGCATACGCGCAACAATGCCGACAACGAACGCCTCGCGCGGAATCTTCAGCCGCGCCCGAATGTCGGGCAAATCGCGGCCAGCATCGAAGCGAGTCGTGTCGATCGCACTCGGAACCACGTGCACCGAATCTTCGGATAAATCGAACTCGGCAATATCGCGATCACGCGCGACGTTGGAGGGATCGAGCAGAGCTGCCGTCTTCTTCAGCAGACGCCCAACGCGCCGAGGTTCGGAAAAACCTAGCCCTTCATAGTTAGACCGCACCACCGGGATACCCAAGCCGCGTACAGCGCCGCACGCAATTCGGTGGTCATTATTCAAATGACAGTGAACGATGTCATAGGGATTCGCGCGAAGATGGGCAGCAAACTTGCGCCGATCTCGCCAATTGATCCACGGGTTCTCATGTTTCGATAGCGTAAAATCTAGAATCGGATCGATGCCCCACGCCCGCGCCGTATCCAGCAGCGTATACGGACTGCCGGGCGCTGTCGGCGGGCAAGCGAAATCGGTATCGACGCCCACGTCGCGCAATTTGGCACACAGTGTGAGCGCGGGTTCGGCGGGGCCGGTCCATTTCGCGTTACTGAATAAGTGAAGGATCTTCATAGGTATTCGTTGCCCGACGCGCGACATGAGGTCTGATTCTAACCACGAAGTTCACGAAGCGATTTCAAAGGAATGTAGGTCCTGGACCTTGAAGCTGTCACTCGAATACCAGGACGAGCCGCTTCACTCCAACGCTGGCTCCAATGAGAGCGACAGTTCAATAAGCTTCGTCATCCTAGCTCTCTGTAGCGCGAACACGGACTGGACTCGATTAAGCTCTTCCAGAAAATCAGTTCTTCGTGGACTTCGTGTTCTTCGTGGTTCAAGAAAAATCAGTCGCAATAGAGCCGAAATTACGCCGCCGAAGACTCGCCCTCGCCCATACGCACAGACACCAGGGTCGAAACGCCCCGTTCTTGTTGTGTCACCCCATAGAGCGCATCGGCACGAGCCATGGTCTGTTTGTTATGGGTAATAATGACAAATTGACTCTGGTCCGTGAACTCGTCGAGCAGGCCTAGGAATCGGCCAATATTCGCATCATCCAACGGGGCGTCAACTTCGTCAAGCACGCAGAACGGGCTGGGTTTCGCTTTGAAAATACTGAACAACAATGCAACAGCGGTCATGGCGCACTCACCACCAGACAGCAAGGATATCGACTGCGGCTTCTTACCCGGAGGCCGCGCCTCGATTTCAATGCCCGACTCAAGCGGATCGTCCTCATCGAGCAGATATACACGCGCTTGCCCACCGTTGAACAACCGCCGGAAATAATTGCGGAAATGGTTTGCGATTTCATTGAACGATTCCAGGAACATCGCACGGATCGTCGTATCGCACCGCTCAATGACACCCATCAACGTCTCGCGAGCTTGCTCAAGGTCTTTGGCCTGAGAGGCCAAGAATTCATAGCGCTTCTCCAACGCTTCGAATTCTTCGATGGCCATCAAATTAACTTCGCCCATACGCTTCAGTTTGTTCCGAATATCCCCCACCATCTTATCCCGAGTATCGGAATCGTGATCGTCCGTACCGATATCTTGCTCTTTGAGAGCCGATAGCGCGACATTGTATTCCGTGAGAATCCGTTCTTGAAAATGGCCAACGCGTTCTTCGTCCGTGCGCAATTCCAATTCCAGCGTATGGACGCGCGCCTGCGCATCCCGCACCAACGACCGCGATTCTTTTAGCTCTTTCTCCAATGCCTCAATCTGCTGAGAAATCTTCTTTTG
>JAJDAB010000430.1 GCA_029262095.1 Candidatus Hydrogenedentota bacterium | reverse complement strand
GCCTGAAGATGCCCTAGATCCAGTCCTTGTATCATTGCAACAACGGTTCATTGCGGCGCATGTCGACGACGAACTCCCGATTAACGCTAGTACACTTGGTCCTTCCGGGGCTGTGCTAATCGAACTGTTTCGTGCTCAACTCAACATAGACGACGTGTCGCTAACTGGCAAAAGTATTGCCATCACGCCAGATCTGACCGACGACACGTTAGCGGTTAGTGGGGTTGCCGGGAATGTGATTTTAGGCGTTCCTGGCGCGAACATCACGGCGACGTTCGGCGTAGCCAAAGGCGATCTCACGATGGTGTTGACGGTGGATCCCGGTACATCCTGGCTCATCACCAACACGTTGCCACAGATCCAAAACACGTACTTCCGCGATTTGACCTTTGCGAGCCCCAACAATAAATCGCCGCTACTCGTCCTGCCCAGTATCCCGGCAAAAGTGCTGGATCACGACCTCGTTTCCAACAGCCTGAACCTGGTTGGGTTTATCGATCTGAGTCAGGGCACGGCAACCCCCATATTGGCGGTTATCGCAAAAGCGGCGAACCCTTCGCCCGCTTCGGGCGTCATCGATATCAACGAACAAAACACCAGCCTCAATTTGCGTGCTGCGTTGGGCGTCAACTCATTCGCGCTCCCTGTTCCGGTCCTAGACATGACGTTCGAAAATCCAACGTGTACATTCGCCGCCAAAATAATTGAATCGGCTACCGAGAGTTACGTCGACGTTGGGACCTATGTTGGTGCCACCATCACGGTGGGCGGGACGGGGCTGCCGCTCGCCCTTCGCGTGCCGGGGCCAAACGCCGGTTGGTGCGTAACGCTTGCCCCGGGCGACGTCGTTCCACTCGGTAACATCGCCAACTTCCTGGGCGCGTTCAAGGGCCTCGACCTATTCCCAGCTGTAAAGGACGCACTGACGAAACCGATGAAACTGAACATCTTTCAGGTGGAGGATTTCGAACTCGGGTTTACGCCCAGTTCGTCTGATGCATTCAATTGGCTCCGCCTCACGGTAGGCACGCAAAAGAAGGACGAAGGTGAGTCGGTATGGACGCTTAGATCGGGCGTTTTGGCGCTCAAGTCGCTCCGGTTTGGAATCAATGTCGTTCCGCAAAAAGGCTTAGATCCGCGCATCAGCGGCTTTATCACAGGTAGCGTGGACGTATCGGAGACACTCGAAGTGTCAGCGATGGTTCCCATTCCCATTGGCGATGGACTGATCAGCATCACCGCAGCGAGCTATACAACCCTGCCCAACCTAAAGGACTTCGCGAACTGGTTGGGGGATACGCAGCTAGCAGACCTGATTCCCAAATCATTGGCGATACTCACGTCATTCCAGCTCAACGGCCTAACGGTGATGTACGACCAGACCAAGAAAACACTCGTGTCCCTCGATCTGACGATGCAGTCAGCGGAACCGTGGAAGATCGTCCCCGATCAGTTGGAACTCACAGGGATCTTGATCGACCTGACTGTAGCAAACCCAATGAGCGCTAAGCCTGCTTTGACCGGACGCGTCGTCGGTACGGTCGCAGTCGGAACGGTCGAGATCGCCGTTACGGTTGAGAAGGCCGTCGCCGCGGCCGATTGGATTTTGAACGTCTATACCGAAAGCGTCGCACTACCATCCCTCAGCGACCTGACAAAACTCGCGGGCAACAACAATGTCGCCGAACTATTGCCCAGTACTCTTTCCAGCGACGACAGTCTCGCTTTTACGCTCAGTAACGTCATTTTCCAAGTAAACCTAACCGAGAAGGAAGTCGAAAATCTGGGGTTCGCCCTAACCACGACCGGAATATGGACCGTCATCACCGGCTTACTAGAAGTAACGAACGTCAATGCATGGCTCGATCTCGATTGGACCTCGAACAAGCTCGTGTCCTCAGGTTCGATTGGCGGCGGAATTTCACTCTTCTCGACTGAGTTCGTTCTAAGCGCTACAAAGTCAGGCGACAATTGGACATTGTCCGCCGCCCTCGCCGATGACAACAAGATGTCATTATCGGGCGCCGTGGATGGGGTCCTCGATACCGGCACGTGGGCACACCTTGCCGCTATAGGCGCGCCGGATGTGGATATAGACGCCGCTGAAATCACGTACGAGACGTCGACCAGTGCGTATACGCTCGCGGGTCACGTAAGCCCAGGAACAGGAAATAAGCCTTGGCCTCTAATACTGGGCATCACGGTCAACGACCTGGGAATCTCGGTCAAATCAAGCCGCGGCCAAGGCGGCGCTCCCAAAGATACGAAAGTCGAAGTTACCAGTTCATTGAATATCGGCTTGATCCCCATCCAACTCTCCGCCAACGTCACGAACGGCCAGACCACCTTTGCGATTGACCTGTTAGGTGGAGCGTCCCCCAACTTACTCGATTTGGTTGCTCTTATTAGTCAACCCTTAGCAGATGCCTTGCCCGAGGGTATTCAATCTGCCGGAAAGTCGGTGACCCTCACAACGTTCAGCGTCCAGAAGTCGCCTACGAAAACCACCGCCAAGATCTCCGCCAGCGCAACACCGCTGACCCCGTGGCAACCGATTCCTGTATTGCAAATCAAGTTGGATTCGCTCACATTTTCGCTAAAGGCCACCGCGGCCACTACTACGACGACCGTGGGCGCCATCAGCGGCCGTTTCGTGCTGGGGTCAAAAGCGAATCCAGCCTATTTGCCACTCACGACAACGATGTCCCCGGAAAAAAATACCTTCGAGCTCGGGCTGGACGGACCGCCCACGGGCTTGCCGACGATATCGCAGATAGTCGAGACCATCCACGAGGGCTGGGGTGACACCTTGCCCCAGAAGATTGGGGACATTGGCAAAGGCCTGGCGATCAATACACTCTCGATTAAAAGTACAGGCTCGCCGCTGACACTTTCTATCGATATTGTGATAGGCGGTCCCGCTGAATGGACGTACACTCCGGTCACTGGTTTCACGGCATTGACATTCAAGTCATTCGATTTCGAGATGACTGGATCCACAACCGGGGGCCCCTTTAAAAGTGAAGGCAGCGTGAAAGCCACCGCCGACGTTTTCGAAGAATCTGTCGACTTTACGCTGACGCTGAACAGCGACCCCGTGTTTTCGGCAGTAGCCGACGACGTCAAACTTCTGAACCTATGCCGTTATTTCGTCGGACCGTTCACGCTTCCATTCTGGCTCCCAGATATCACGATAAAGGAGCTAAAATTCGAAGCGTATTTCAAACAGGTGCTGTACAAGATATCAGGAACCTTCGGCTCCAAGATCAATATCACCGATACCACCTATTTCGAACCTGGGAAGGTGGAGGCGTCATGGTCGGGACCTCTAACCGGAAAAGTCTGTCTCGTCACCACCTTGGTGCTCGACGGAATACCGTTCGAAGGCGAGATCTGCACACCATTCAAAAAGTTCAGACCGCCCCTCCCAGCCCAACCCTTTGACATTCCTCCGCCGACACAACCGCCGCTAGTGCCACCACCTTCGTACCCGGACGTGTTCGATTTCATACGCGATTTGTTGGAAAAAGTCACACGTGTCGCGGTGGGTGCAGCCGTCTATTTAGCGGTGCAAAACTTGGGCGCCACCGGCACAATGGCTGCGGAGGCCGCATTCAGCGTAAAAGGCAACGACATCGAACTCGATGAGATCGTCGACGGCCTTTTCAAGTCTGGCGCGGCTAAAACGGCCAGCGAAGGCGTCAAATTTGCGTACGACGGAGCAGTAAAAGCGCTCGGCAAGCCGCCGCCAGTGATGAAAATGGCCGACGCGATCAGGGCTGCAGTTCCTGGCACAACGACCCATAAGCTATTGCTAGCGTTAGAATCCCGCTATGAATTCCCGCGGGGTCCCGAAGGCCACCATGGTAAACAAGGCCATGTGGGAAATACGGGTCGAACCGCTCAGGATGGCACAGGTGGCACTGGCGGCTGGATTGGTAAAAAGGGGAAAACGGGTCATTTTGGTCCAACAGGGTGGACCGGTCGTACTGGCGTGACAGGGCCTGGCCCCACTGGGCACACTGGCGCAACAGGAAACACCGGCGCAACAGGGCGAACTGGCCCGACGGGGTTCACCGGCAGAACAGGAAACACCGGTTCGACCGGGCCCACCGGACCGACTGGGAACACCGGGCATTTGCCGACTCCGATCGAGTTGGTTCGTCAGATCTCAGACTTGGACAACGCGGATCTTAAGCGCCGCTTTGCACATCTACTCGATTTGGATACTTAACGAGTGAACGAGTTGACAGGAGCGAACTGTATGGCAAATCCAAACAGCGGGTTGCGGGGGCCAACCGGTAATACCGGGCCCACAGGCAATACTGGTAATACCGGGCCCACAGGCAACACAGGAAAGACCGGCCCCACTGGCCCCACTGGCCCCACTGGGCCGACTGGGGCGACCGGGAAAACTGGGAAAACTGGCAAAACCGGTACGACCGGGAACACCGGTATTACGGGACCGACAGGCCATACAGGAAAGACCGGTGCGACTGGGATTACCGGTCACACGGGGCACACGGGCAAAACGGGCGCGACCGGACCGACGGGAATCACAGGTCCAACGGGAAACACGGGTAACTCCGGCAATACGGGGGGAACCGCTAGTGCTCACGAGGTCCTCAGCTCGCTAGTGAATGCGCTGGAGCGTGGCGAGAATCCTGAACTCGTTGAACGCCTTCGACAGTTGATCCGCGAAGGGGGCGGTCCGACGGGACCCGCACAATAGGACCGTCTGTCCTTGGATTCAGATAGATGCCTTCACTACCAAAAGTTAGTTGTCTGACGGTGACGCATAATCGCCTGCTTGAGATTAAGCAGGCGGTACGCGGGTATTGCACCCAGGACTACCCGAACCGAGAACTCATCATCGTTACTGACGGACCGCCGTTCTTTCAGGAGGCGACCAAGCGATTCCTCAATACGCTCGGACGAAATGACATCCGTATCAGGTGTGAACCGTCCACCGGCATTACCTTGGGGGCCATGCGAAATTTGAGCCTGGACTTTGCGTCCGGTGATGTCATTTGTCAGTGGGACGACGACGATCTCTATGGCCCAAAACGTTTGAGTCGCCAGGTACACCATTTGCTTGACAACGACCTCGGGGCGTCGTGCCTGGTCGACCAGCTCCAGTTTTTCGTCGAGTCTCGGGAGCTTTTTTGGATCGACTGGTCATTGGAAGGCAACGATTTCCAGCACTCGCTGCTTCCGGGCACTGTGACCGCGTTCCGCAACGAAGTGCGCTATCCGGAGGACGGAGAGACTGCGTGCAAGGGCGAGGACTCGGCGTACCTGGACGGGCTTTACGCTACAACCCAGGTTGGCGGTCTCAAAGGCAGTGGCGATCAATACATCTACGTCTATCACGGGGCAAACACGTTCGATAAGAACCATCATCGTGCGATCAGTGAACGCTACGCCGCCCCCGTTACGTTTCTCGCCGCTCACGAAACGGCGTTGTGGGCGGCAGTCGCCCATCACCAGCTTCCGGGACCGATAACCGTCAAGACTCTCGGTGGCGAAGTCTTTAACGTGTTCGACCCTGCCGCCGGCGCGCCCGCGGCAGATGTGATGCCGCGTCCAACCGTGGAAGTCGGCGAGGCGCAACGCACAATTTGCCTGTGTATGATCGTGAAGGATGAAAGTGAAGTAATTGAACGTTGTTTGTCGAGCGTTCGCGACATCATCGACTATTGGGTCGTGTGCGATACCGGGTCGACCGACCATACGCCAACGCTGGTGGAGGCCGCACTTGCGGACATTCCCGGAGAGCTGCACCGGCATCAATGGGTCGACTTTGGCTACAACAGAACCGAGGCGATGGCGTTGGCCCGCGAGCGCGCAGACTACGTGCTCGTCGTCGATGCGGACATGATCGTCAACGTGCATGGCGCATTTAAGCATGCGTTGGATGCGGACGCTTATCTGTTACGTTACGAAGGGGCGTTGGACTACCAACAACCGATGCTCTTTCGAGCATCGCTGCCATGGCGTTTTGTTGGTGCGACACACGAGTATGCCTACGCTGAGGGGTCGGCGCCACACGTGCATCTTGCCGAGGTTTCGCTGCTCCACCTCGCCGATGGGAGCCAGCGATCGGACAAATTCGAACGTGATGTTGAGCTGCTGCGGCGCAGTATCGACAACGATGCGAGCGATGGCCGCGCGATGTTTTACCTGGCACAGAGCTATCGGGAATCGGGTTTCCTGGACGAAGCCGAACATTGGTATCGCAAGCGCGCCGATGTTGGAGGCTGGGACGAGGAAGTGTGGTACGCGTTGTACCAAATCGGATGTGTGCAGCAGACACGCGGGGACACATGGCCGAAAGTACTAGATTCGTTCCTGGCCGCGTACGCGTATCGCCCGTCGCGCCTTGAGGCGTTGTATCCCATTGTGCGGCACTACCGTCTGAGCCAGCAGTACGAGCTCGCCTACCTGTTCGGTGGGGGATTAGATTTTGATGTCTATCCAGTCGACACGCTCTTTATTGAAAAGGCGATTTACGAATATGAACTACCAATGGAGGTCGCCATTTCGGCGTTCTGGGTGGGAAAACATGGCAGGGCAATCGAGCTCTACAACAAATTGCTCGACCTGCCGGACTTACCGCCGTCGTTCTTCGAGACGTGCTTACGCAACAGGCGGTTTAGCCTGGAGGAGATTGCGCCTCGGCCAACGCAACCAATCATTGAGAACAATCGGATACGCGTTGTCGTACCGTTTCACAACGCTGGGTGTTTTTTAGACAACTGTGTCGCAAGCTTGTTGTCGCAGGACTACGGGCACTTCGAAGTTTTGTTCATAGACGATGGGTCGACTGACGGCTGCTGGAAGGAAATACCCAACGATCCTCGTTTTGAGGTGCTTCACAACGATTCGAGACAGGGCGGTGCGTACAGTTTACACACCGCGCTCACGCAATCGATGGAGCCTGACACCATCGTCGTAATCCTAGATGGCGATGATTGTTTCGCCTGCCGCGACGCGTTGACACACATCGATGGACTCTACAGAGCAACGGACTGTTGGGTTACGTATGGTCAGTTCCGTTACTCGAACGGCGCCTATGGAATTGCCAAGCCGTATGCGTCGCGGGAGGCGTTCAGCCACGCGCGCGACGTGTGGTACGCTGCTGCACCTCGTACGTTCCGAGTCGGCCTTTACCATCGGCTAGGCGAACTCGACCCCGATTATTCGTTTATGAAGGATGCGAATGGGCAGTGGTTTACCAGCACTATGGATATGGCGCTCATTTATCCGATCATCGAAGTCGCTGGGTATGACCGCGTCTGCTTCAACGATCGGCCAATTTACGTTTACAATGTCGACAATCCGTTGAACGTACACAAGGTTGATCGTGATAGTGAGCTACGCAACAATCTGGAGATAGTCCAGAAGACGCCTTTCGAGGCACTGCAAAGCTATCGCGCCGAATGAGGTAACTGACGACCCGTAAAAATGAGCGATCGAAGGATCCGTGTCGAAACCCGGAATGAATCGTAGCTATAAGGGTGTAGTTTGTAGCCAATTTATCAAGCATGTTAAAGAGATTCACGCCGGTCACGTGAGTTGCTAGACTACAGTCCTTCATGTACCTCGCGAACAAACGAGATTGATTAGTATCTTCGCCATAGTTCTTAAACTCGGAGTCTGAAACGACGGCGCATTAGCGCCACCAAGTGCCAGCCCAGTGGTGAATCGCCACTGTATCAGCTGTCGAGTGGCTTTCCAACGTCTCTCCATTTGCTTCCCATGCCGTGAACTTGTCAACCGGGCAAATGACAGATGGGCTCAACAAAGTGACGGCATCTTGAATGGCCTTCTGGGTTTCGTAGATGTCCGTGATAAGGAAAGGGCCTGTTGCGACAAGCGGATCGACTACGTCGCGTCGAGCAAGGAGTTCTGCAATGACGTGGGGCCAAAACTCGTGGCCCGGCGTCGATGCGAGAAAAGCGTTGGAAAGGACTGTGTCCCTCCCATGTAACTCGGCGTGAGATGTGGGTTCTAAAGGTATGGCGACCCGGCCTGCGGCAAGCCCGGCAGTTAATTCGTCAAGGCCGCGGACCGGTTCCATATCCATGTCCGCGTACACACCACCGAAGTGCGCCAGCCAAAGATACCGGCTTGCATCGACGCGCATGATCGGATGGGTATAGCCATCATACACGGGCAGAAACCAACTAAAGTGTTTAGCGACGAATGCGCGGGCAGACGAGTCCGTCCAGAAACGGTACTCCCAGTCTGGATTCAACGTACGCCAGCTTTCGGCAAAACGTCTGAATTCCGTAGGAACATTTTCGTCCTTCCACGTTTGGTGAATGATCCGTGGAATCGTTTGGCAATCGCTGCTATGTTCATATAGTTTCGTTCCAATCGTTCTGATGTTGTAGTCCTCCGACGCGATGTAGTTCGACAAGTTTATCGGGTGGGGAATAACTGGGACATGAGTTGAGTGACTCGATAAAGTTCGGGCTGCCCTGGCGAGGTCGAACCTAGCG
>JAJDAB010000429.1 GCA_029262095.1 Candidatus Hydrogenedentota bacterium | reverse complement strand
CCTTGACGTGGCGCAGCACGATGCCGACGGACCCGCGTTGCTTCATGCAGTTCACGCGGAAACGGCCGAGGCCGGGAACGCCCAACGCCTGATCGGCATCGCCCGATTCCATGAATTTGCGTTTCATGTCGGCGGTCATGATTTCATCAAGAAATCCTTCGGTGTCATCCGGCTTGAGATCATCCGTGTCACGAATAAAACGAATGGACCCGTCTACCCGCACCGCCGGCGGGCTGCCGACCGTTAAATGGATATCCGATGCCCCTTGTTTGACCGCATAACTCAGGATTTTTTTGAGCGTGAGCACCGGTACTTTTCTCCCGATTGGATGAACATCCGTAAGCCGATTCGAGTATAACAAAGGGAACAAAGGCCAACAATGATACCGGCCCCGGGCCAATCGAATTGGTGCGCATGAGCCGGGGGATAGAGAAGTCAACGGTTAGGAGCGTTCTTGTGATTCATAAAGGTTGTGCAGAGAAGTTGACCGAAATCGTCGAGGCGTCACTCCCGAAGTTGACTGCGATTGGTGCGGCGGAATCCGCTCGACCCCGCGCGCCAGGCAAATGGTCTCGACGTGAAATCCTCGGTCACCTCATCGATTCCGCCGCAAATAACCATCAACGGTTCGTCCGAGCCCAACAGATGTCCCGCTTTGAGTTCCCGCCCTACGCCCAAGACGACTGGGTTTCCCTTCAGCACTACAATGAACGTCCCTGGCCCGAGATTATCGCGCTCTGGTGTGAGTACAATCGCCACCTAGCCCACGTTATGGCCCACTGCAATCCTGACGCACTCAATACCCCCTGTGTAATCGAGTACGCTGAGCCCGTCACACTGGAATGGCTCATGACGGATTACCTCGATCACCTCAACCATCACTTAAGCCAAATACTCGAATAACCGCCGCGTAGCGGGTCTAGAAGGAGATGGAGCGTTGACTTTAATCCACGAAAAATCTACAGTGGCTCGCCCGGCTGCGGTCGAATTGCGCGGTCGGACTCAAGACACTGAAGCTGAAACCCTTCCGTCCGGCAGGAGGATTCCTATGCACGATCGGCTTATGCAGCCGGGACCATACGCCTATTTTGAGGGTGAAGTGCGCCCGACCGAGGACGCACGCGTAAGCATCATGACGCACTCCTTCAATTACGGCACCGCACTCTTTGAAGGTATACGCGGCTATTACGTGCCGGAAGAGGACAACATCTTTATTTTCCGGTTGCCCGAACATATCGACCGGTTTGTCCGAAATTTCGGCATATTGAACATGGCCATTCCGCAATCTCAAAAAGAGATTGAAGACATTTGCGTTGACATCGTGCGGCGAAGCGAATTCCGCGAAGGCGTGTATCTGCGCCCGCTGGCGTACAAGAGCGAAATGTCGCTCGGCCCAAAGGTTCACGATGTCGCGAGCGATTGGTGTTGTTACGCGATTAAGCTCGGCGATTATGTTGACATCGATTCGGGGCTCGACGTTGTTGTGTCCTCATTTCGGCGTGTTTCGGATAACGCAATTCCGAGCCGGGCGAAAACGGTCGGGAGTTACGTCAATTCCTCGCTCGCATCTTCGGAGGCCAAGCTCGCCGGATTTGATGAAGCGATATTCTTGCGTGAAGACGGCTCAGTGGCGGAAGGTAGTGCGATGAATATTTTCATTGTCGCGAATGGCGCACTGATCACGCCGCCGGAAAATGCGGACATCCTCGTGGGGATCACCCGCAACACCGTCATTGAACTCGCCCGGGAAGAACTTGGCCTGGAAATTGTCGAACGACCCATCGCGCGAAGCGAGTTATACATCTGCGACGAGTGTTTTTTTACCGGCACCGGCGCCCAAGTCGCCCCCGTCCGGTCTGTGGACCGCCGTCAACTCGGCGATGGGACTCCTGGGCCCATATCGAAGCAGTTGCAAGACCTGTATTTCGACGTCGTCCAGGGCAAAGTGGCGAAGTACCGCCATTGGTGTGCGCCGGTCTATACCTAGCCGGTAGAACGCGGCCTCGTGAACACGCCACCGCATAAAATCGCTTGGATAACTGGCGCCGGTACAGGTATCGGCGCGGCCGCGGCTAAGCGACTCGCCGCAGATGGTATGCACTGCATTCTCTCTGGCCGTCGTGTTGAGCCAATGGATACAGTGAAGTCCGCGATCATTGCCAAAGATGGGCAAGCCTCAATCGAAGCGGTTGACGTGAGTGATGCGTCGGCGGTGGACGCGGTAGCGCGACGTATTGCAACGGAGTACGGCGCGGTTGATGTTCTGGTTCACTGTGCGGGCATCAACGTCCCGAATCGCGCCGTGGCATCGCTAACTCCAGAAGACTTCCAACGCATTCAACGCATCAACGTCGAAGGTGCGTTCCACTGCGCCCATGCCGTGCTTCCATCCATGCGCAACAAGGGTGGGGGCGTGATGATCTTCATATCCTCATGGGCCGGCCCCTATCCCAGTCCCATTGCGGGCGCCGCATATTCTGCATCGAAGAGCGCGATCGACGCCATGACACACGTGATCAACCAAGAGGAAAGTCGCCACGGCATCCGTGCGT
The DNA here is from genome assembly GCA_029262095.1 of Candidatus Hydrogenedentota bacterium. GTDB lineage: Bacteria > Hydrogenedentota > Hydrogenedentia > Hydrogenedentales > SLHB01 > JAJDAB01. The sequence continues at coordinate 4,932 of JAJDAB010000429.1, read as the reverse complement.
GCACGGTTTGCCCCGCCGAAGTTGCCACCGAAATTCTTGACCAACGCCCCAAACCACCGCCTGCAGAGGCGCGAAAATACATGCTTCAACCAGACGATTTGGCCGGGCTTATCCACTATCTAGTGACGTGCCCGCCGCATATGTGCGTCACCCAAGTCATTCTTCGTCCAACGCATACAGGGCCGTTCGAACAGCCTCCGTCCTAGCCGTGAGAAATCCTGAGCGGTCGACCATGAAAACGGCGCTCCTTCGCGTATATCATGGGGTTTACGGTGCCTGTAGATTGCCAATCGCTTTCAAGAAGGAGCCCCGATGACAACTCGATTCCGCGATACAATAACACGCCGCGATTTCCTCGGGACTGCGGCAGCGGCGAGCGTCGCTTCCTCTGCCTTGTTCAGCGATGATCCGGTATCTGCGGCTAGTGCCAATCATCCGGATGTGCTACTGATCATTACGGACCAGCAGCGCGCCGAATGCCTCGGAGTCGCTGGAAATTCGGACATCCGCACACCGAACATTGACGCACTCGCGAAAGATGGCGTTCATTTCAACGAATGCTTTTGTCCCTATCCGGTCTGCACACCATCGCGGTATTCGATCGTGAGTGGACTCTACCCACACCAACACCGCGCATGGTCGAACCACTCCACACTGCGCCCAGACATTGAGGCGTTTCCCGCTATCCTTCGCGACGCGGGATACAGCACGACGGCGGTGGGAAAGATGCACTACACCCCGACGTACCAAGACGTAGGATTCGACGAGATGATTTTGTCCGAACAGAATGGAGCGGGACGTTGGGACGATGATTATCATCGTGAGTTGCAGGCGGAAGGTTTGTTCAACTGGAATGACCTCGAAGACCAACAACGCCAATATCGCCAGCATGCGCGCGAAGAATACTGGAGTACTTTCGGCGCGATACCGTCCAACTTGCCCAAAGCCTATCACTCGACCGAGTGGATTGGTGATCGCGCCCTAGATGCCATCGACGACTGGGACGATGACCCGCACTTGTTAACCGTCAGTTTCGTAAAGCCTCACCATCCGTTCGATCCACCCGCTGATTACGCTGACGCATACAATCCTGACAAACTCGAAGTGTTACCCGGTTGGACGAACGATTGTTACCAACACGATCTCGAACTAAATCGAGGCTATTTCCCCAATGAACAGTTAACCGAACCGGCACTTCGGCATGTCATGGCGCTCTATTACGCCGGTATTGAACACATAGACGTGCAGGTTGGGCGGCTGGTTAGTGCGTTGCGCCGAAAAGGCCGGTACAACTCAACCCTCATCGTTTTCACGAGCGATCACGGTGAGTATCTCGGTCATCATCATCTGTTGCTCAAAGGCAATTATATGTATGACCCCGTGACGCGTGTGCCGTTGGTGGTCAAGCACCCCAGTAACAAAGACGCGGGAACGAAGTCAGACGCTTTCGTGAATCTCGTCGATCTCGCGCCGACGATACTCGCGGCTGCTGGAACCGCCGTGCCGGGGGAAATGCCGGGCGTGAACCTCGCAACGCCCCCTGTTGAACGCGAGACGGTATTTTCTGAAGGCCATCGGGGCGATCAAGTCATGGTGCGAACCCATTCGCACAAGTTGCTGTTGCATCGCGGGAAAAACACGACCCAACTCTACGACTTAGAACGTGACCCGCAAGAACTGAATAACCTCGCCACGGAGAACCCTGATCAAGAAGTGCTCAAGTCCCTGACCGACTCGTTTGAAGATTGGCGCGGCTGGGAGTTTAACAATGAACCATATGTCGATGAAGAGGCACCCATTATCGATTCAGCGAACGCGCGCAACTATGACGATGGCCATCGCGAATCCATTCAGACCTATTTCGGTAATCAGATGAAAGAAGCGCAGTCGGGTGCGGAGGCATCCGCGTGAACCGTTGTTTTGCCGTGCTGCCGTTCATCATCGCTGCTCACTCGGCGTGGGCTGAAGCACCGTCGTTCAACCGCGACGTGCGCCCCATACTTTCCGAACATTGTTACCGCTGCCATGGTCCAGATGCGGCCCAACGTAAAGGCGATATGCGCCTGGATACGCCACCGGAACCGGGCGTGGAAACGGTTTTTACCCGTGAAGACGATGGCCTGTCCGAGCTGGTGCGCCGCATCACATCGTCTGATGCGGACAAGATCATGCCGCCGCCGGAGGCGAAGTTGGAACTCGACGAGGCGCAGATCGACTTACTCAAGCAATGGGTCGAATCCGGCGCGAAGTACGAACGCCATTGGGCGTTTGTTCCGCCGGTGCGACACGAACCGCCTGAAGTTCAGAACAATGAGTGGCTGCGCAATCCGATTGACGCTTTTGTGCTGAAGCGAATAGAAGCCGAGGGTATCGAGCCATCGCCGGAAGCGGATCCGGAAACGCTACTACGACGTCTTGCGTTTGACCTTACAGGGCTGCCGCCTACGATCGCTGAAATGGGTCGGTTTTCTGAAGACGGTGCGTACAACTCGGTCGTGGACCGCCTGCTCAACTCCGAGGCTTACGGTGAGCGGATGGCAGTCGATTGGTTGGATGTTGCAAGGTATGCGGATACTTATGGTTATCAAAGTGACCGAGATAACCGTGTGTGGCCGTGGCGCGATTGGGTCATCCGTGCATTCAATTCGAATATGCCGTACAACGAGTTCGTGGAGCGTCAAATTGCGGGCGATTTGATGCCGAATCCCACTCAAGACGATATTCTCGCAACGGCGTTCAACCGATTGCATCGCCAAACGAACGAGGGTGGGAGCGTACTCGAGGAATGGCGCGTTGAATATGTTTCCGATCGCACGACGACCTTCGGCACAGCTTTTCTCGGGTTAACAATGGAATGTGCGCGTTGTCACGATCACAAATTTGATCCGATCTCGCAACAGGATTTCTACGAGACGTTCGCTTTCTTCAACAACATCGACGAATCTGGGATGTATTCGCACTTTACGGATCCGACACCGTCACCTGCGTTGTTGCTCCACGATGACGCATCGCGTGAAGCCCACCATATGATGCGTATGCGTATCGAGGAACGGGAGCATGCGCTCGACAAGACGCGCGACTCGGCAGGTGCTCGGTTCAATCAATGGATTGCCAATGGTCCAGAGTCTATTGCTGTCCCGGAACCCCTATTTGCCGTTCGCTTCGATGATCCCGAGAACATTGAAGCACTGGATACCGAAATCGAAGGGGCAACGGCGAAAGCATCGGGTGGCCCGATTCCCGTCCAGGGATATACTGACGGCGGACTGCAATTCTCCGGCGACAATGGATTCGAAGTAGGAAAAGCGGCGAATTTCGATCGGGTGGATACGTTTAGTTTTGCGTTGTGGCTGAAGGCCGGGGACATCGACTCGCGATCGGTCGTGTTCCATTGCAGTCAGGCTGCCGAAGACGCGGCCAGCCGTGGCTATGAGTTATTGATTCAAGATCGCCGCCTAGATTTCGCGCTTTGTCACTTTTGGCCGGGCAATGCCATTCGCGTGCGAACGAGAGACGAGATATCCCGGGATGAATGGGTGCACGTCGTCGTGACCTACGACGGGTCGAGTCAGGCTTCGGGCGTGCATCTATACGTGAACGGCGAAGGTATGGAAACCGAGATCGTTCGTGACGGCCTGTACAAGACAATTCGCTACGAGGGGAACGACGACGGCAAGCCGATCGCCCTCGCCTCGCGGTTTCGCGACTCCGGATTTGTGGACGGCGTTGTCGACGATTTTCTTGGCTTCGATCACGAGTTGTCCGCGCTACAAGTCCGCGCGTTGCACACGAACGACGAGGTCGGCCTTGAGGAACCGTACGCCGAGGCTTGGCGTCAGCATTACCTCATGCATGTTGATGAAGAAGTCGCCGCGGTACGCGATTCGCTTATGGCGGTTCGGCGCGAGGAAGCGGATTTCGTCAGTGGTGTCTCTGAAATCATGGTGATGGAGGAGATGAAGGAGCCACGGCAGGCCTATCTTCTAGAGCGAGGCCATTACGCCAACCGCGCCGCGTCTGTATCGGCGGACACCCCGGATAACATCCTTCCATTTCCGGAGGATCTGCCGCGAAATAGGCTCGGTCTAGCGAAATGGACCACCAATCCCGCAAACCCACTGACGGCGCGCGTCGAGGTCAATCGGATCTGGCGTATCTTTTTCGGTCAGGGCTTGGTCGAAACGCAAGAGGATTTCGGACGCCAAGGCCGCGCGCCGACTCACCCTGAATTGCTCGATTATCTCGCCACCTGGTTTGTGGACAAGGATTGGGATATCAAAGCGCTGTGTAAACTGATCGCCACGTCGGCGACCTACCGTCAGTCGTCTGACCTACGACCTGAGCTGATAGATCATGACCCAGCGAACGAACTCCTTGCGCTTGGACCGCGTTATCGCCTATCTGCCGAACAGATTCGCGATGCAGCGCTCGCTGCCAGCGGCTTGTTAGTCGCCGAAATTGGCGGCCCGAGTGTGCGCCCCTATCAACCCGAAGGACTCTGGAAAGAAGCCGGCAGTTTGACCTATCAAGCGGACAAGGGCGACGGCCTCTACCGGCGAAGTATGTACACGTTTTGGAAACGCACCGTGCCGCCACCCGATATGCTTACATTCGATGCGCCCTCCCGCGAAACCTGCGTAGCCCGCCGCGAAGAAACGGCGACGCCGCTGCAAGTCCTCGTGCTGCTCAACAGCACGCAATTTGTTGAAGCGGCCCGCGTGCTCGCGCAGGACGTACTAGAGGGCGGGGGAGACCGTGACGTTCAAATCACCGCCATCGTACGTCGATTGCTGGGCCGCATTCCGAAACCAGATGAGCGTGAGTTGTTGGTAGGCTTGTTTGAGGAACAGCGAACGATTTTTGAATCGACCCCAGACGCCGCGACAGCATTTGCCCAAATTGGCACGTCTCAACCCGACGACAAGGTGTCGG
>JAJDAB010000428.1 GCA_029262095.1 Candidatus Hydrogenedentota bacterium | reverse complement strand
GTCTGCAAGGACACCGTAATCGTCGGTTCAATTATCATGGATTTCCCGACAACGAAAAAGAATCCGCCGGGATATGTGCGAGGATACGACGTGCGCACGGGAAAGCAGAAATGGATTTTTCACAGCATTCCGCAAGAAGGCGAGTTCGGCAACGATACGTGGGAGAATGATTCCTGGAAGTATTCGGGGAACACGAACGTTTGGTCGTTGATGACGTGCGACGATGAACTCGGGTACGTCTACCTTCCGTTTGGCACACCAACAAGCGATTACTATGGCGGCCACCGCCACGGCGACAATCTCTTCGCGGAAAGCCTGGTCTGTCTCGACGCCGATACGGGCGAACGAGTCTGGCATTTTCAGGGCGTTCACCACGGTATTTGGGATTATGATTTTCCGTGCGCGCCGAATCTCGTTGACATCACCGTAGACGGCAAGGAAATTAAGGCCGTCGCGCAGGTGAGTAAGCAGGGATTCACGTATGTCTTCGACCGCGTGACCGGGGAACCCGTTTGGCCTATCGAAGAACGCGAAGTCGACACGAACACCTCGGTACCGGGCGAGAAAATGTCGCCGACGCAACCCTTCCCGACCAAGCCGCCACCCTTCGAACGGCAGGGTGTGACCGAAGACGATCTCATCGATTTCACACCGGAGCTACGCGCCGAAGCACTTGAGATTCTAAAGGAGTATGTTGCGGGTCCGTTGTTCACACCGAATATTGTAATCGGTGCTGACGGCAAGAAAGCAATGCTACAACTGCCCGGCCCTGAAGGCGGCGCGAATTGGCCGGGCGCATCTTTCGATCCGGAGAGCGGAACGTTGTATGTGCAATCGCAATCCAAGATCGCGCGTATGGGCCTAATGAAGATGGATCCAAATCGATCCGATCTCAACTACATGGTCTCGATGGGCGGCGCGATTGCCCCACTCGGCCCGCAGGGGTTGCCCATGCTGAAACCGCCGTACCGCCGAATCACCGCAATCGATTTGAACAAGGGTGAAATCGCTTGGCAAAAGCCATTCGGCTGGGGACCTGTCGATCATCCGCTATTAAAAGACCTCGACCTCGGACCGTTGGGCGATTCGTTTCCGAATGGCGTCATCGCGGAAGGCGGCATCCTCTTGACCAAGTCCGTACTCGTTTCGTTCCTGGTCGACCTTGACGCAGATGGTAATGCAGTATCGCCGTCCAATTCACGTCTTCAAGCCTACGACAAATCGACGGGTGAACATATTTGCGACGTGGCGGTAGATCGCCATTTGCATGGATCGCCGATGACGTATATGGCGGATGGGAAACAATACGTTATGATTGCGGGCGGCGGCATGAAGGAGCCGTCTGAACTCATTGCATTTGCATTGCCGGATTAGACAGATTCGTAGTTCCGACTCTGAGGCGGGACTACAAACAATTCTACAACAACGAAAGAGAACGAATGTCAAAGAATCAATCGATTTCACGCAGATCATTTCTCAGGACAACCGCAGCGGCGGCAACCGCACCACTTATTTTGCCCGCATGTGTCACGACGCCTACCGGGCCGCGCCCCGCACCAAGCGGCCGCGTAAACCTAGGGTGTATCGGCGTAGGCAACCAGGGCATTAACGATATGCGCGGATTGATTCGCGATAAACGCGTACAGCTTGTCGCGGTGTGCGATGTGAACAAGGGCAGTCAAACCGGGTATTGGGGTGATCGTGCCGGCGGCCGCGAAGTCGCCCATGAGATCGGGACGGCACACTACGCCGATCAAGCGACATCGGGCGTATTCAAAGGCATCGATATATACGCAGACTACCGCGAATTGCTCGCGCGCGATGACATCGACGCCGTTCTGATCGCAGTGCCAGATCATTGGCATGCATTGACCGTCGTTGACGCGGCGAACGCGGGCAAGGATATCTATGGCGAGAAGCCCTTATCGCTGACGATTCGCGAAGGGCGCCTCATGAGCGATGCAGTGAAGAGGAACAGAGTCGTATTTCAGACCGGCAGTCAACAACGTTCGGACAGTAAGTTCCATCACGCATGCGAACTGGTTCGCAACGGTTACATCGGCGATCTGCACACCGTGAAATGCGGATTGCCCGGCGGTACACCCGACATCTCGAAACAGGGGCATCGGACCGCGCCGGAAACACCCCCTCCGGGATTCGACTACGACTTTTGGCTGGGACCAGCGCCGGATGCGCCATATCGCCCTGCCTGTTCGCACGTCAACTGGCGGTGGGTCTTCGATTACTCCGGCGGACAAATCACAGACTGGGGCGGCCATCATCCGGATATCGCGCAATGGGGTATGGGCACCGTGGACACCGGCCCAACGAAAATCATGAACCCGAGCGTAGAGTATTCCGATCACGCCGTCTTCAATACCGCGTCGAAGTATCGGGTGGAATACGAATACGCAAACGGCGTGAACCTGGTTGTTGCTAGCGACGAGCGCGGTGGCGTGACGTTTGAAGGTGACAACGGTTGGATCTATGTGAATCGCGGCGAAATCGAATCCGATCCGACTTCTCCGCTCGACGTGGAGTTGGGCGATGACTACATCAAGTTATACAAGAGCCCAGGTCATGGTCGTGACTTCATCGATTGCGTGTTCGAACGTCGCGACCCTGTTGCTCCGATTGAGGACGCGCACCGCTCCATCTCCATTTCGCATCTCGGAAATATCGCCATGAAAGTTGGGCGTGATCTCACATGGGACCCGGAAAAAGAAATCTTCCCCGGCGATGAGGAAGCGAATCAATACTTACACCGCCCGTACCGCGGACCCTGGAAACTCGACGGTTTACCCAAAGGCGGAAAGTCGTTGGGCGCATAAGGGCGTTATTGCTTCACGACCATGGAATCGTAATGAACGGTGTTGAATCGGTTGTTTCGAATCCACACCCCCTTACCCATGGTGATGATCGGCGGCCCAAACACCGGCTTTTTGGCGTAGCTGCTGATGCCATACCGGTTCCGCTCTATTGTGGATTCGCTTATATGCACGCGTGATCCATCTTTGACGGCGATGCCGAAAGCGGCGTCGCTCAACTCGGAGTGCTGAATACGAATCACGGAGTTCTCGCCTGCTGATACATTTTTGTCCCGATTCGCAACAATACGCGCTCTGGTCAAGTTCACCAAAGAACCGGATGCGTCTACGCCGTCACCACCGGCGTTGCGTAACGTCGCATCCGCGAGGTTCAACACACTGAAGTCCGAGTCGATTGCATCGCTCATCGAATCTTCGACCGTCAATCGCGTGACGTCGGCTTCGCAGCGCAAAAAGTGGGTAGCATCTTCGACCCGCGCATTCTCCACCCGCACATTATCGAGGCGCACACGCGTATCGAAAAAACTCACGCCGCCGGTATAGCGACGTCCACCGCATTCCACGATATCGGAGCCAGCCCCAACATTCTTCACCACGATGTTGCGAAGATTCAGATCTGGGTTGTCATGAAAATGAATGCCGGACCAACTGTCCCGAGCGGACGTCAGCGTGAGACTCGCATGTTCCGCCACCGAAATTCTTCCGCGCACGATCAGAAATCCCGATTCCCCGAAGCGAATCTCGCGGTGATCTTCAACTCGAAGAACGACGCCGCGCGGAATCTCTAACCCGGCTTCTATCGGTGGGGTTTTTGCTCGCACCCAAAACTCGTCGCCCCGCACATCGAAAACCTCGCTCGGCTCAAGCCACTGCGCGACATGTTCGGAAACCGGATAGATGGGATTCAGCGAGATATTCCGCGGACCCACGTAGCGCAATTTGCCCGAAACACGCGCGGTCAGGTTTTGGAACGTTGCATCCCTAGGAATCGAGAAGAAGAACGCGCGGACGCGTTCATTTCGCTGAATTCGACTCAGGTACAAGTCACCGTAATTCAACGAAAACACCTCCTCACCAAAGTCGACCTCACGAATAGGGAGTAGCGTCTCCCCTCCACCGTCGATCAATTGGAACGCACCATCGCTGTCACTGGGGTTTCGTTGCACGAAGGTTAGCAGGGCACGGTCTTCCGTTTCGGTTCCATGAAGATAAGTAACCGCATTTTCCGGGGCATCCTGCATCGAATGCCAACGGCCGACCTGATCGGCTGGCTCATTCTTCGAGGCGTGATCGTGCATGCCCAACACACTGGCGTTGCGCCATGCGAGCTGCTGAAGCGCCAAGTCGCTTGGTACGACAAGATGATCGCTCACGTCCGCGATAATGTCGCGGACATATTCGAGATCGTCCGGGATCGCGTCGTCGAGGCGAAATGGAATATGAGCCTCATGATAATCTTCATATCGTCGTTCCGCCGGCGCAGCTTCCACGACTTCGGACAGACGTTTTGAATCCACTAGCTGCGCGGCCTTTTTTATATTGCGCATACGAGCGGTCACCTGTTCAACCGCGATCCGCGACTGGAGTATTGCAAGCTGCGTGGCCAGCAACTCGAAATGGTCCGGCTCACCAAAAAACTGGAGCGTGGCAGGATGTGTCGTCCACCAATAGAACGCACCGATCTCGCTGTTCGACTCGGTCCGTTCTATGAAATACGAACCGTGCGTCACAACGTTGGGACGCCATTCCGGCGCGTAGTCCGCCAATTCGATCAACGCATTTCTAAACGCGTTCTCGGGGTCGAAATACGGATCGCTTGCATCCGTCGAATTGAAATCGCGGACCATCGGGGCGATGCCATGCGTGCGCGGGTTCACGTGGAAACGAAGATCCGCTTGACCCAACCCGTGCTTGCCACCATAGGAGACAGCGAATGCGTGGACAAGGCTCATCGCATTCGCATCGATGGCCCTGGCGAATACAGGGCTCGCGATGCTGCCAAACCGGTTCACATCCAGCGTGAACCCGCCCTTGTAAAACTCTTTGTGCTCGAATCGGCTGTTCGCTTCGCCAATCAACACATCGGCGTTCAACCCTACGATGGCCCCTTCGTTGCGTTGCGCGAATTCGAAAAAATGCGGCTTCATCCCCTCAAGTAATTCCATGTACTGCACGTCTTCCCCCACGGATACTTTGACGATATCAGCCCGGGGCATCAGCGCACCGCGATCCCGCAGCAGGCTCTCGAAAATCATGTCGCGGCCATTACTCTTCGACCGCAACCCGTATAGTTTGAATCGCTGCACCCCATAGGGCAACGCCCCACTGACAACCCGCACGTCAAGCGAAGGCAGGAGCCCTGCTGAATGGTGCGCCTGATTTCGACCAGCTAGCCCAACCGTTGCCAATGCCCACGACCCAGTCGCCGCACGAATCCGAGCCTGTACACGCTCACGCGATTGGTACCGAGGCTGCCAGCGCACATTCGGAATCGGATCGGCTTCCCTACGATTTAGTCGAATCTCTGAGAGCCGACTCCACTGCGTGGGCAAAAACTCTAATTCAAGTCCCTTCACGCTGCGGCTCAGATACGTGCCAAATTTTTCGTCTGCGCTTTCAATACGCGCCGCGACCGTAATTCCTTCGACTTCCGAATTGGGAAACCGCATCTGGACCCGAAATAGCCCAGACCTATCCGTATCAAACGACACAACAAACCGCCGACCCTCAAGTTTCTCTTCGCCACCATCGATCAACCGATTCGCACCGTCGTAGAGCCACACGCGCGGCAGTCTTTCATCGCCAGACATGGCCGTCGTTACCGTCAACGTGGAAGGGCCAACAACGTAGAACCTGAAACTCCGATCGGCATCCCCCGGCAACGCACGTGACGATGCATTCGCCTGAAACAGATCGGCCGATCCGCTATCTTCGAAGACATAGTCCACGACGAAAGGTGAATCTCGGTAGGGCTCACGCGCCGCGAGCACGGTGCCGACGTTCACCTGGGAACGCACGGCCAACTTTGGCGCCGCATCAAGTGAGAGGACGTTTAGCAGAAAAATGAGCGTGGAGAAAACGGCGAGCAAGGCCGCAAGCTGCCCGATTCGCATGACCATGGCGCCGACCTAGTAGCCGCCGAATTGGTTGCCGGGATAGAAGACGTCGATCCGCCCCTCCGGGTCGCGCTCCCGGAACGCCACCATGATGCGTTCATGCGCCGACGCTTCGAGGCGGGGAACATTGAACACCGCGGAAGTCAGACCATCGTGCGAATTTGAACTGACCAATACGGCCTGTTTGGCTTCACGTTTTAGTGCTTGTTCGAGTGCATGGATATCAATGTCCCGCGTCGTGTTAAACGTCAGAATCGCGAAGGGTTCCGATCGTCCCTGCAAGCGCGGGTACTTATTGCGCGCAAACCCGAAGATTCCCGCCAGTACAATGAGCCCAATCGGCGCATAGAATTCGCCCACCGCACAGGCGAGGGCACCGGCGATCAACAGCAGAATGAAAGAAATGTCTTCTGCACGCTTGATCGGCGTCCGAAAACGGACAAATGACAGCGCACCCAACAGCCCTAGGGAAAGCGGCAGTGAATACTGAATCAACCAGAAAATCGTCGAGACCGCGGCGCTCATCAGCGGAAAACTGCGAGCGATGCTGCTCTCCACCGGCTCGTTCTGCCGATAATAAATTCGATACACGAGCGACAGCGCCATCCCATATATCAGCGCGGCAATCGCAATGAGAACGAAACGCTCCGGGCTGCCCTGTCCAAAGTCAGCGCCTTGCCGAAGCAAATCGAGAATGGATTCACCCGATTCCACGTGGAATGTCCCCAATAGAAATCATAAGTACTTACTCAATACGTCAGGTTTGCCCTCGAGCAAGTTTAGCCCCAGCAAAAACTTTGAAAACGACGACGGCTCCAACTCCAGCTTTCCGAAACCAGGTAAAAACGGACGGTCCGTGCGCGTTTTAACCTCCAACACTGCGAGCGGAATCTGCACTTCGCTTCGCGTGGCCCAACGATGATCTGGACCGGATCGCGCGGTGATTCGCTCGTCCAACGTAATGCGATAGTCGAACGTACGATAACGGTGTCGAAAATAGCGAATGGTTACCATCGGGTGCAGTGCGCCATACGACGCGGCCAGACTGCGAATAGCCACGCTGTCTGGATCATCTAGAGAAAGAAGCGGCCACGCCCGAGGATTGGGCGAAGTGTTTCCCAGCGGCGCAGATCGTTTGAACACGGCGGACAACGCCTTTTCTTTCAGCTGTGCGCGGACATACGGCCCATCGTCATATCCCCGAATTCGGAATTTTCGTTTATACGCCAATCCCGCTTCGCATTCTTCGAAGCATTGACGCGTCATCGTGTCGAAATAGAGTGTATTCACCCATCCCGCAGGATACGGATCGGTGCCCCCGTGAAGCGTATCGAGCACGTCTCGCGTATACCCCAACCGATCTAAGGGCACAGGAAATTTGTACTCGTAATACCGCCAACCCGACACAGTACGGTCTGGCATATGTACCGAAGTTGATGCGATAGCCGAATCCCCCGACTCGCTGAATGCCGTGGTACGTATCCCACGTTGATGTGTTGTAGTGCCTACGATGGCCCGGTGTCAATCGCGTGGTATCATCCCCAACCGACGCAGCCGTGCGCATGGCGAGTTCTATTCGGCAGCGGTAGTAGCGGCCAATCGCGCGTAGGTTACGCCGACTTCGCGACCCTAAACGTTTCCGCCACGCGTTGCAGGAAGCCTTGGCCGCGGCGCTTTTCCCGTGGCGTCTCGTTGAGACGACTGGCGATGGTAGCGACGGCGCGCGATGCGGGCGCGGTGGGATAACGGAGAATGTAGGGCGATGTTTGCATCACAGCCTGCATCACACGCGGGTCGCGGGGAATGAATCCCGCGAACGACACGTTACGCCCGAGAAAGCGACCGGTCACGTCGGCAATTTTGTGCGCGACGGCACCGGCCTGCTGCTTGTTCATCACTTGATTGACAATGACTTTGAACTGGGCATCGGGCCGTTGATGAAATACCGTCTTGATCGTTGCATACGCATCGACGATGGAAGACGGTTCGGGCGTGGTCACCAAAAGCACTTCGTCCGCGGCGATCGCGAACGCGACCGCGTTCTGTCCAATCCCGGCCATCGTGTCAATGAGAATAAAGTCTGCATGCCGCTGTAGTTCTTCAAGCCCAGCGAGTACGTTATTTCGCGCGTTCGGACCGAGGTCGGCAATTTTGGCGATCCCGGAACTACCGGGAACGACTTGAATCCCCCCTGGCCCATCGACGACAACGTCCATCATGGATTGCTGTCCACTCACCACGTGTTGCAGATTGTAGAGCGAGTTGATGCCGAGTAGCACCTCGATGTTGGCAAGGCCAAGGTCGGCGTCGAGCAACACCACGCGAGCGCCTTTTTGCGCGAGGGCGATGCCGAGGTTCACACAAGTGTTCGTTTTACCCACGCCGCCTTTACCGCTACTGACGGCGATGACGCGAGCCCGTTGTGCATGCTGCTGCACAAACTGACGCAAATTTTCCGCTTGGTCTGGCATTTCTTCTCCTGGACGTACCGCCGTTACGCGGCTTCTTCCCCACTCTTGATCACGAAATCGGCAATGATGTCGGGCTTGGCAAGCACAATATCGTCGGGCACGTTTTGTCCAACACTGAAATAACTCAACGGCAGACGCGCTTCCGCAAGTGTTGCGTAGAGCGCACCGTGTAGCCGGGTTTCATCGAGCTTGGTGATCATTAGCGCCGTCGGGTTGAGCAATTTGAACGCTCGCAACGCGTGCTGTAAATCTTCGAAAGGCGTGTTCGCCGCGACGGCATGAATTACTTCGTCCGGCTCAAGTGCCGCGAGCGTGTCGCGCAGATCCGCGATTTGTTCGCGATTGAACGGGCTTCCGCCGGCCGTGTCAACCAAAATGAGGTCGTGATTGCTGAGTTCTTTCTTGATCGCTCGCGCTTCGTCCGCATCATTCACCACATGCATCGGCAAGCCCATGATGTCAGCATAAACGCGCAATTGGTCCGGCGCGCCGACCCGATAGGTATCCAAGGTCACCAGCGCAACGTTGGCGTGTTCGTGGAGCGTATACCGCGCCGCGAGTTTGGCGAGGTTGGTCGTCTTGCCAACACCGGTAGACCCAACCAATGCAACCGTATGGCAAGCTCCAGACGTCCACGCGATTCCTCCGGTAACCATTGCTCGCCGCCGGACTTCCCGGCGCAGACAATGTTGGAACACGGCGTCATCGCGCAACAAACGGTGCTCGTTTTCCCGTGCAATAGCCGTGAGCAAAGACGCAGCCGTCCGACGCGGCATGCCGCCCGCGAGCAAACGGCGATAGTGCGGAAAACACTCGCGGGGTAAGCCAATGCCAGGATGTTCAGTCGTCAACATTTCCACCATGCGCCGGACTTCCTGAATCTCTTTCCGCAAGGCGTCTGCGCTTACAGAAGTTGGCGGTGGTGCGTCGTGCTTTGGCGGCGATGGCGCTTGAGCTTGAACGGGCTTACGCTCGGCCGCCGGTGGCGGCGTCGGCGCAATTGGCGTTTTCTTCACACCAGAGCTAGCGGCATACCGTCGCTCTACCGCGCTGGGCGACCGCTCGATTCGTGCCGGGCGTTTGGCCGCAGTGATTTCGATGGCCTTAACACCCATCACGCCACGCCAACCGCGCGCGCGCACTTCCGCGGATCGGACGACGACCGCTTCGGCACCGAGCTGCTTGCGCATTTTTTGGTACGCATCGTTCAACGTTACCCCTTTGAACGTGTGCAACACTTCTTCCATGTTATGCCCCCACTTGACCTTCGCTTTCGAGTTTCACGGATGGATCGATTTCGTTGTATGACAACACCACCGCCTTCGGCAGGTGGCGTTCAACAATTCGTTTGAAGTAGCGGCGCACTTGTGCCGACGTCAATACAATCGGATCTTGGCCAGCAGCCACGAGCGGCTGTACCGCTTCAATCGTTTGAGTCGCAATCGTATCCGCACGTTCTGGCGCGAGCGGAATGTAATCGCCGTTGTCGTTTTGTCGAACCGCGTCAAGAATTTCAGCCTCGAGTCCTGGCGAGAGCGTCACGACATGTAAGGCATTCGCTTCATCGACAAATTCGGAGCAGACTTGGCGTGCGAGCGCGTGGCGCGCGTATTCCGTCAACAGCTCTACATCACGAGTTCGCGGCCCGAAGTCTGCGAGCGTCTCCAGAACGATTTCGAGATTGCGAATAGAGACGCGTTCGCGCAAGAGGCTTTGCAACACCTTCTGAACTTCGCCTAAATTCAATACCGTGGGCAACAGTTCTTCAACGACACTCGGTGAGTTTTCTTTGACCGTGTCGACTAGTTTCTGAACGTCTTGTCGTGTGAGGAGTTCCGCTGCGAAGGTCATCAACAACTCGGTGAGGTGCGTCGCGACTACTGCGGACGGTTCGACGATGGTATAGCCGAGCAACTCGGCCCGGTCGCGCTCGGCCGGGCCGACCCAGACGGCTTGTAGTCCAAAAGCGGGTTCTGTGGTCGGGATACCCGGAATTTCTTCCTGTGCCAGGCCGGGATTCATGGCAAGGGTATGATCGGGCACGAGTTCGTATCGCGCAATTTCCGCTTCGCGAAGCTTGACCACGTACTCGTTTGGCCGAAGTCGCATATTGTCCACGATACGAACGACCGGCACGATAAAGCCCATCTTGCTCGCCATCTGCTGACGAATGATTTGGACGCGCGTCAGCAGATCGCCGCCTTGTTTGGGATCAGCCAACTGAATAAGGCCATAGCCGAGTTCGACCTTCAGGGGATCGACTACGAGCAGGTCTTCCGTACGCTCCTCCGGTTCCTCTTCAGCGGCACTCTCCTCGGCTTCCGCGAGTACTAGATCGGCGGCCGCGTCGCGTTGGAATTTTTGACTCGATTGGTACGCCAACCCGCCAAGGCCAGCGGCGATCGCCAGAAACGGCAGCGTCGGCATGCCGGGAACGAGACCAAAGATGGCAAGCATCACCCCGGAGAGTCCCAACGCGCGCGGGTATCGCTGAAGTTGCGCGGTAAGGTCAGCGCCGAGGTTAACGTCGGACGTCGTTCGCGTAACGATAATGCCTGCCGCGACCGAAATGATAACCGCTGGCACTTGCGTGACCAGCCCGTCACCCACAGTGAGTTGCGTGTAAATCTGCGCGGCGTCCGCTAATGAGAGGCCGCGTTGCCAAACGCCGATGACTAGGCCAACCAGAATGTTGACGATCGTGATGATGATACCTGCGATCGCATCACCGCGAACGAACTTGGTGGCGCCGTCCATCGCGCCGTAAAAATCGGCTTCCTGTTCGATATCACGGCGGCGGGCGCGGGCTTGATCCTCGGAAATCAGCCCGGCATTGAGATCCGCATCGACACCCATTTGCTTGCCCGGCATCGCGTCCAACGTGAATCGCGCCGCGACTTCCGATATGCGCGTGGCGCCTTTCGTGATTACGACAAACTGGATCACGACGATAATCGCGAAGACCACCACACCGACCACGTAGTTGTTGCCCGTAACAAAATTCCCGAATGCATTGATCACATTGCCCGCGGCCGCATGCCCGAGAATCAATTTGGTGGATGCGACATTCAAACTCAATCGGAACAAAGTGAGAATGAGCAACAACGATGGGAAAACGGCAAATTCAACCGGCTTCTTCAGATAGATGGTGCCGAGTAACACCACCATCGAAAGTGAAATGTTCAACGTCAAGAAAATGTCGAGCGACCACGCCGGTATCGGAATAATGAGGATGACCAGAATCGCGAGCACACCCGTCGCCAACCACACATCCTGATTGCGGAGCGGGTTAAACGAGGTCGATGGCGCGATCTGTTCGGTTTGCGCGGTCATGAATTCAGTCAGCTATACGGCCCACTAACTTGTGGCCAAGCCGGGTGTCATCGAACCCCGGCGTTCATTAAGCTTTTCGTCCCGCTCGTCGATTCGGTACACGAATGCCAAAACTTCGGCCACCGCTAGAAAGACATCTTCCGGAACCGGTTGACCGACCTCTACGTTTCGATACAGATTTCGCGCGAGCTCAGGCTTTTCAACAATAGGAACCTGGTTCTCTGTCGCGATATCACGGATTCGTTTGGCCAAAATGCGCGCGCCTTTGGCGACAACAATCGGCGATTCCATATTCGCCATGTCATAGCGCAACGCGATGGCGAACCGAATTGGGTTCGTGATAACGACATCGGCTGTCGGCACTTCCTGCATCATGCGTTGCGTCGCCATCTGCCGTTGCAACTGTCGGATGCGCTGCTTAATTTTGGGATCACCTTCGAGCTGCTTGGATTCTTCTTTGACCTCTTGATGGGTCATGCGCAACTCTTGCAAGTGCTGCCATTTCTGAAACCCGAAATCAATAAGTCCCAGGACGAGCATGGCCGCGACAATGCGCCACCACACCTCGATAACCACTTCGCCCACCGCCATCGCTGTGCCGATCGGCTCGAGATAGATGAGGTTCATCAACTCCGGCCACCGATCCCGCAGCGTGAAATAAACAATCACCGAGACCAACGCGACTTTCATCAACGACTTGATGAGTTCGACGAACGTGCGCATGCTTACAAAACGCTTGAATCCTTTTAGCGGATTAATCTTATCGAGCTTAGGCGTAATCGCTTTAGTACTGAACAGCAAGCCAACCTGAAGTAAGTTGATGAACAGGCCCGCCGAAACCAGCAGAAACAAGAATGGCCACAATATGTAGCCGAGCCGAAGTAACGCTGTGGTGGTAAGCGCGGGAAACGTGGCCACTGAGATTTCTTGGTGAATGCCTTCGCCGAAATAGTGGCTCGCCATTTCAATCAACCCGCGAAACATGCCAGGCCCCAAGAAATACATGCCCAGAAGCGCGACAAGCAGCGTCCAAGCCGCGCTTAGATCTTGACTCTTCGGGACATTGCCGTCTTCGCGCGCGCGCCGGATCTTTTGCTCTGACGCTGGTAACGACTTTTCGCCGCCTGTATCTTCAGCCATTCGTCTCTACCCGTGCCTACGCCATCCCGCGAATGGCGGTGTCGACGTTCCGGAACATGTCTTCAAAAATAACGTCTAACAGATCAATGTAAACGCCAATCATCAATGCCATCAGGGTAAGCGCCATCGCGATTGTCATTGGAAATCCAACAACGAAAATGTGAATCTGTGGTACCAACCGACTCAGAATTCCCATCGTCGCATAAGCAACGAGTAACGTACCGGCGATAGGCGCTGCGACAATGAGTCCGACAGAAAACATTGAGCTGCCCCAAAGGGTCACCTGGCCCAACAATTCGGGATTAAGCACAAAACCACCCGGCGGAATCCGATCGAAACTCACTACAAGTGCTTTCAGTATTACGTGGTGCAAATTTAGAATGAACAGATATAACACCGCGATGAGATAGAGAAAGAAACCAAATACAGGCACCTGAGATCCGACCGCCGGATTGAACACGTTCATCATCGCGAACCCACTGAGCATGTCGATGATCTGGCCGGCGACCTGAAGCGAGGCGAAAAAAATCGTCATCACAAACCCGATCATCAAACCGATGAGCAGTTCGGACACCGCGATCGCTGACAGCGCAATCATTCCATCGGGCAGCGGTTCTCCAAGACTCGGCAAGAGCGGCGTCACGATCAGCGAAAGCATCGCCGCCAATCCGATCTTCGGGATGATGGGAAAATTGGCCGAACCCAATACCGGCGCAGACACCATGAGTCCGCCAAATCGTGCGAGTACGACGACAAAAAGTTTGAACACTTCTACTTCAAACACAACCATGGCGTCAGTTCATCAACGATCGGAAATCACCGAGCAAAGGCGAGGTGAAATCCAACATGAGCGAAAGCATCCAAGGTAAGAACAGCAGAAACGTGGCCATCACGATCACAATCTTCGGAACGAACGTAAGCGTGATTTCCTGGATCTGGGTGACGGACTGAAAAATACTGATGATCAGCCCTATCACCATGCCGGACAACAGCATAGGCGCGGACACCATAAGCGTGACGAGCATGGCTCGCCGCCCCAAATCAATGAGGACGTCCTCGGACACCCAAAACTCCTTATATGCCAAGGACTTAACGGGACTTCCCCAAACCCCGATCCAAGGCGGATTCGAGAGTAACACAACATATAGAGGTTGTCAATGAATGAAAACACCATCTAGTGTGTTTTCAAGCGTGAGGCGAGGACTATTTGTGGGCTAGACGCGGGGGCGACGACTTCGGGCGAAGACGTATCCAGAAGCCAGCGCAAGCAGCAAAAGGGGTGTACCGGACGCGCGGAGCGGCGGGTTTTCAAGCCCGGAGGCCGGGGCGGCGAAGCCTCTAAATCCGCTATCAACGGGGCTTGGAGAGCTCTCCCCACAGGCGTTTGCCGCAACCACCCAGTAGAAAAACTGTTCGACCTGCGGCAGGGATTGCCCCTGACATCCGCCCATAGTCAACATCGCAGCCGTGGCGGAAAAGTCGTCGTACTGGATTACTTCGATGGTATCCAGCAATTCGGCAGTACCAAAGTCGTTGATCGTATTACGATAGATACGGTATTCCGAAGCACCCGGCACCGGTAGCCAGCCCAGGGCGACACGATCCGCTAAAGTGCCGTCCGAAGCAGCCAAAAACGATGGTCGTGGCGGCGGCGTGGAACCTGCTGCGGATGACGAAGATGGCCGGCGCCCCGTGACCGCCCGTCCCCGCGGATCGCTCGTTCACACGCGGAACGGGCCAGGACCGGCGACCAGCCGCGGGCGCAAACCTCGAGATCATCGAAGCGGCGGCTCCGCCAGACCAACCGCCGCGATTCTGGATGCGTTGCTTAGCGGCCTGCTAGTCCGTGTCCATTCAACGAGAGCGCGCCGTAGCAAATCTCGTTAGCAAAGCTTCCGAACAAGGAGGCC
>JAJDAB010000427.1 GCA_029262095.1 Candidatus Hydrogenedentota bacterium | reverse complement strand
AGCTTCAAAAGAGTGGGTATTTGCCCCATGTAGCCTGCGACATCGTGAGACTAATAACGTCGCACCGATGCCCCGCAACAGCGTCTTGGGCCCGCATTCGGGACACTTGCGGACCATTCCCGAAAATGACGCATGGACTTCGAATGAATGTACAGATTACCTGTGGCCGGTCAGTCACCATCACCCAGCTTGCTAGAGCTAGGTATCAAGAGATGCGTGTGGAAAACGAAAATGTATGCAAAGCCGATGACGCCGAAACCCATGACGAGCACCAACCCAATGAGTAATGGATGAGCTTCCATCGGCTCATCGGCAGTCGCGACCGGCGGTGGCTCGGGGTCTGGGGCAGGTTGCTGGCTGGCCGCCGCTTCGCTACGCTTCTGCGCCTCTTGGGCACGCGCCAGTTGTTCCTTTTCCCGGGTCGCGATTACTTCTTGATTGCGTTTTATGATCTTGTCCACGTACCGTCTGTACATCGCATTGTATTGAGGAACTAGCTTTTCGTGGGCTGCGGAATCGACCGCGAGCAAAGCAACTGACGCGGCTTGATACCGCTCAGGGTCTGCATACGCCTCGCTCAGTATTTGCGTAATAACGGCGCGATCCTCATCGCTCAAGCCTCCTTGTTTGGCGATCCTTCCCAGCAATTCGACACCTACGATCCAGAGTTTCACGTCGGTTTCCTGCTTTATCGTCATGACCAGCCTCGACAAATCTAACTGTCCCCCGAACTGCCCTACGATTTCGAGGACCGCGCGTCGTACTTCTGGCCGCTCGTCGAGCAGCGCTTTATTAAAGACCGGCCCGCCGTATCGGACGATTGCGGTCCGATCCTTGTCGATAAACGTCTCGCCCGCCACCCAGGCTTCAATTGCGCGAGCTGCGGCTGTCTCGCCATCCTGCCGCGATTCTTCCGTTTTCGCCGCGATGAATTCGCTCGGAGCCACGACTAACATCAGCCCCATCGCGGCGCCGCTAAGTCGTTCGTCCCCTGCGAGTTCCTGCAGGCGCGGGACGATCTCTGCTGCATCCTCTTTACTCGAAACGCGGGCGCGGATTTTAGCTTGCAGGTAATTCGAGGCGACACCCCAGATTTCAGGATTCTCTTCCGTTTTTAGCATTTCTATCATAGGCGGAATGAACCTGGACGCATCCAGCAAGAATTCTTTCTTCTTTATTAGATTGAGCGCGGCCAAACGCACTTCCGGCTCCATCGCGGCCAAACCACGCCCTAGGGCAGGAGCAGCTAGTCGGCTGTTGTTCGCGAGTATGTACTGGGCCGAGGACGCGCTGACCTCGGAATCGCCCAGCCCGGCGGCCGCGCGCAACCATTCGTCAGCCGTTCGATCGCCCAGTATCCAGTTGCCAACTTCGAAGCACCGGTCCATGTACTCTTTGTCTGTATCGGTCAAGTTATCCATCACCTCGATGTGGGTCTTCCCATCGACAGTCCGCAAGTTCAAAATTACCGTCGTCCGTGAATTTATCTCAAGCGATTCAAGCCGGGCCTGCACGCTGGCGGTGGACCCGTACGTCTTAGTCCAGGACCGTAACATGTACGGACGTTTTCCAGGAGCAATCGTCTGTCGGATCTCCGTAATTGCCTTCTTCTCAGAGTCGTAGATCACAGTTGTGGACAGTTCGAGTTCCAGCGCGTCGAGCGGCACGTTCTCGTCGTTGAGCATCAGCGTGGCAACCCTGTCGACTTTCAACGTCACATCTTTTCGATGTCCTACTGACGCCAGAACGGTCACTTGCCTTGCCTTGACATCAATGGACCGAATAACGCACGGAACGGAACGAGAATCCGCTCGCAACGAGGTGGTAACCGCAACTGCGAAGAGCACCGCAACCGGGAGGAAGAAGTGTTGCCGAGAAAGTGTGTCCGCCGACGTGGCGCTGTGCGTAGCCGTCAACATAACGAAAATCCTGATCAAGTCTGACATTTCAAACACCCCAATCATACTGTCGGCTATGTCGCGAGTCAAAGACTCTTCGACTTGTCGTCGCGCAGTCGGTTCGCTGAAGCGGAGACGCAGATATCGCGCGGAAGTCGCGCTGCGAGTTTGCCGTTTTGCATACGCGCCGAGGCGAGTTTCACCGAATGCAGTTGCGTTGTCACCGTTCGTGTGAAACTGCTACATCATCTATCACGGTCTCTATGTCCAGCGCGGCGAACTTCACGAACGGTCGATCGGTGAGCTGAAAAATGGTCTGGCGATCGACCGGCTCAGTTCCCATCGGTTCTTGGCCAACGCCTTCACCATGCAATACCAACTGCTGGCATACGCTCTGGTGTTGCTGTTCCGCGAAGCCAACGCGGCTGTGCCGGAAGTGGCCACCGCCCAAGTTTCTACTTTGCGTATCGCCAACAGCGCGGGATTACGTGGTTGAGCGTTGATGACTTCATCAACGCCGCGTTGCGCGAGCAGGGGACCTCACCGTGCCTGGATCAGCGTAGTCGGCGCTGTCCACACCCGGCTCAAAGAAGACCGGCGCCGCGACAACACCGGCGACGACCGCCCGTACAATCGCGCCGCTGGCCGCCGGTTCCAACAGCACTGCGAATCGGCCTTTTTTTGATACGGCGTGGTCGGCACCCCGCCTTCAAACGTGACCTGGTTCTTGAATTCGTCGAGATTGTCGCCCGGATCAATGATCGGCCAACTACCTACTGTAATTTATCGTGGGTGGCTTTTGGGTTTGTGGGAATGGCTGAATGATTTTGATGCGTGTGGCGATATGTGGCGATCTTTTTGGATGTTAGTACAATCGTTCGAATTGATCTGTTTTTAGTCGTTCATTATTGTGCGTCCCTGTCGCGTTACTTCGGTCGGAAACTCGCCGAGCGGCCAAATTCAACACACCTGGAAGTGAAGTCAAAAGGAACTGTCATGAACGGACGCTTGCTGGAGAATTTCCTTGCCCTTCCTGTTAATACTGACGAAACATGGCAAGGTGGTGTTGTTCGGATGGCGGACGTGCTTGGAATTCCTTCGGCGGTCGATGTCGATGAAATGGGGATGGTGGTTCTTTATTCTGTGACAAGTGAATTCGTGCATGCCAAACCCATTTCGAACTCCGTTAAGAATCTCCTCGACGGATTCGTTGGAGTGATGCTAGAACTCTCCGATAAACACGAGAGTCCCATTCGGCCCGCACGGATCGAGTGCGATGATCA
>JAJDAB010000426.1 GCA_029262095.1 Candidatus Hydrogenedentota bacterium | reverse complement strand
ACGACCGCGGCGTCCCAGTTCGACGCGTCTAGACCTCTTGTGAGGTCAGCGTAGGCCAACCGATCACCGCTAACCAAGACTTCGCGATCGTTTGAAATCATTGGCGAACCCGGGACGTAAGATGGAACGGGTGCATCGGCTAGCTCGAGGAGCGTGGGATGAAAATCAATCATCGTCGTGCTATGCGCGATGCGCTCGCCGCCGGGTACCGCCTCCGGCCACAATCAGTGGCACGTGGAGAAGCTCGTCGTATCCTCGAATCGCGGCGTGCCCATAGAATTGGTGATCGCCGAATCCCTCACCGTGGTCAGAGGTAAACGCGAAAATGGTGTCGTCCATCACACCCAATTTTTCGAGATTTGCGATTAGCCGCTCTATTTGTTCGTCCACCTCGAAAATCTCGCCATCGTAGTTCATTTTGATGTAATTGGTGGCTTCAGGCGAAAACGCTTGGGGGCCGTTCACGAAGTCGGCATCCAACTCAAGCAGTTCGACATACCGTTTTACGCGTTTGGCTTCCGCCGGTTCGAGGATCGCCAACACATCGTTTGGTTTGACCCCGTGCAGGTTATAGAACGTATCGGACCGAGGCGCGTAGGGGCCGTGCGGATCGATTTCGTGGATGAAGAGGAAGAACGGCTGATGGACTTCTCGCGTGATCCAGTCGAGTGCATCGGCGACTTGTACATACGCGGGATAGTGCGGGAGATAGCGAACGAAGTCGAAGCCGCGGCCGTAGCCGAATTCAGGTCGTCCGTGTGCGTTTGATTGCAAGTACGCGGTGGAATAGCCCACACGCTTGAGGGATTGGGGTAGCGTCTCGAAAGAACTCCGCAACGCTTGCACCCGGTAGTTTGAAAAGTTTGCGACGCTATCGTATGCGCTTGATTGTACGGCTTGATGCACGCGCGCGGGCACGCCGGTGAGCATCGTGCCAAGCGACGGTTTGGTCCATGTACTGCTTGATATCATTTGATCAAACTGGATACCACGTTGTGCGAGGCTATCGAGAAAGGGAGAGGTTTTGGTTGGGTTGCCGTAACAACTGAGATGGTCCGCACGGAGTGTATCGGCGAGAAAGACAATGATGTTGGGGCGATCGGGCCTCGGTAAACTAGCGAATGGAGATTTCCGTTCCGTTGGCCCGCGCGGTTCACGTGAGGATGGGCCGCACGCGTGCAACCCGGCAGCGGTCATTGTGGCGGTGGCCCCCGCAATCCAATCCCGTCGCGTAAACCGCTTCTCGGGCATCGTTAAGTTGGCCCTTTCATTACAACCGTGCACGTGAGGTTCGGTCGATGGTGTTACGCTTTCGTTAGAGGTAACCCAGCGCCTGCAATTCTTCGTGGACGCCGTCCTCGGCCTCCATCCACACCGGCTCACCAAACTGTTGCCGCAACTTGTCGTACCGTTCGACTTGCTCATTGAGTTGGGCAAGTAGTGATCGTTCCGTTTCTACGGGCAACGATCCGTAGAGGTTTTTAAGTTCGCCGGGATCGGATTCGAAATCGAATATCCATTGCTTATTCTTCGCCTTGTCTACGGCGATTTTGTAGCGCCCGTCAAACACACTTGTAACCCACACGCCCAGGTCTGCTCTGTAATAATCATAGTCGGTGTAACCGAGACGATTCTGGTCGACGAGCACCTCGCCGTTTCGGGAGATCATTGGCGATCCGGTGACGTACTCGGGCGACGAACCGCCGGCGAGCTCGATCAGCGTCGGATAGAGGTCGATCATCGATGTCGTCTGAGATACGCGAACGTTTTTGGGTAATCCGCCGCCGGCCATGACGAGCGGTACATGGATCAACTCGTGATACGGCAACTCGGCCAGGACGCCATGGCCGTAAAAATTGTGCTCGCGAAACCCTTCCCCGTGATCCGACGTGAACGCGAAGACGGTGTTATCGTATATGCCAATTCGCTTGAAATGGTTGATCAGTCGCTTAAGAGTAGAATCGACAGCGTAAATTTCGGCGTCGTACAGCATTTTTAGATATTCGTTTGCTTCAGGGGTGACCGTTTTTACCGCGCCGCGCGCTTGAACCGTGTCGTATTCGTCGACAAACAATTGAACGCGTTCAGCTTGATCGGGATCCATGATTTGGCTAGCTTCAGCCTTTGTGGTTCCGTGAAGGTCGTAAAAGTAATGTTCTTCTGGCGTGTACGGGCCGTGAGGATCGATTTGGTGAATGATAATGAAGAATGGTTCGGTTGAAGATTCCCAGATCCAGCGAATCGCATCTTCGACTTGAACGCCTGGATGATAGACGAAATTGAAAATTACGTGATCGAAGCCACGACCATACCCAAACTCGGGCCGACCGTGTGCGTTGCCCATAAAGTAGGCGGTTGAATATCCTAGTTTCTTAAATGTCTCTGGCAGCGTTTGGAATTCTTCTCTCAGTACCTGAACCCTGTACGCCTCCATTTGAATGACTTCCTTGATATTGCCTTCGGCCGCCACGGCTTGGTGAACTCGCGCGGGGAGGCCGGTGAACATCGTACCGATCGATGGCTTGGTCCACGTACTTCCGGAGATGCAGTGTTCGAACAAAACACCGTCCTGGGCCAAGCTGTCGACGACGGGGGAGGTCTGAGGCGTTCGCCCGTAGCAACTCAAGTGGTCTGCGCGCAACGTGTCCGATATGTACAAGACAATATTCGGGCGGTCGGATTTCGGCTCTCCTGCAAATGGCGAGTAGACCGGCGGGGGGGGCGGGGCCGGTTCGCTGCATCCTTTGGACAGGACACCAGCAGTGGCCGCTGCGGCTAGTCCCATCCATTCTCGCCGGTCGATAAGTCGTGGCTTCACTTCGTATACCTATTTTTTGCCGGTTACTTGGGTGCGACGTGGCTCCAAGTCTGTATTTATCCTGAGTGAGTACAGTCATACAGAACCACCTAACTACAAACGAGCACTATACCATATAGAACTCGTACTGCGGCAGGCCGGACAGCGTCCTGCTGACTACTCAATCGCACCTAGACGTAGTTCATCAAACACGCGTGAATAGAACGCGTGAACGCGATGCTGGTGCGCTGCAATGGTTTCCGCAATATCCGTTTCGATGTGTAGGCGACGGGCCAAATATGCCCGGTCGGTAGGGTCATCGGGTAGCGCGCTGCCGGCCTGACCGCGCTGGAGCCGGATGCGGTTCTCGACGCGACGATAGAAAAGGTAGGCTTCCATCAACGCGTCGCGGGTTTCCGAATCGATGCTTCCAACCGTGCAAAGGGCGATGAGCGCGTCGTCAACACGTTGGGTCTTCACTTGCGGATGGTCTTTCGCGAAACGAAGCTGTAGGAGCCGAACGGCAAATTCCAATTCGCCGATGCCCCCTTCGCCGCGTTTGAGGTCACCCGGCGTCGAACTCTGCATAAGCTTGCCGCGAATTTCTTCGATGCGGTCGAGGTTTGCGGCGGTCAGCGGCAACGCGTATGCGGCCTCTAGTGCTTTTCGTTCAACCTTGAGTTCGAGATCGCGGTTACCACTCACGGCACGTGCTTTCATGAGGGCGAGATGTTCCCAGGCTTCCGCGACGTTCGCGTAATAATCGCAAAGTTGGTCGAGACTTACGGCCAATGGTCCGTCTTTCCCGTAGGGGCGAAGGCGCGCGTCTACATCGTATAACACTCCGTATTGCGTGGCCTCTTTCATTCGGCGCAACACTCGTGAGGCGACATCCGCGAAGTATTCGCTCGCGGCCGCACCTGATTCTGGTGGCACCGATTCGTCGTAGACGAAAATAACGTCGAGATCGCTACCGTATCCGAGTTCTGCTCCGCCCATTTTTCCGAGACCCAATACCGCGAACCCTGCGGACGCCTGGCCGAGCCGTTCGGCTGTGGCTAGTCGTGCCTTTTGTACGGCGCTCGCCAAAACGACCTCCGCGACGTTGGTCAATTCGCGACCGATTTCCGTTACGGATGCCAACCCGAACAAATCTCTCATGCCGATTCGCAGCATTTCGCCAGCGCGCAATCGGTAGAGCGCTGCGTCGCCGTCGTATGCGTGCGAAAGTGAAGCTAACAATTCAGCCAGTTGATTTTTGGTGGGTGCTCCCTCGATCGCATCGGACACGCCCAGTGTATCGAACAAGCCCGGGTCTCGAGCCAGAATATCGGCGAGGAATTCGCTATTTTCGATGACCATGACGAGGTAGCTTGGTAGGTGTTCGGCCTGATGCAACAGGCTGTATAGCGTCGATGGGGCGCTAATTTTGGCGATGATTCGACTCAGCCGTATCAGCTCGGCGTCGGGGTTGCGGCATTCAAAGAGTGCGTTGAGTAGGCGGGGTGCGATAGCGGCGAATTGCTGCCGGACGTGTTGCGAGTGCGGTTTTTCGACGGTACCGTTCGCTAACGGGAGTAACTCTTCGCGTGCGGCGGCAGGGTTTTTGAACCCGCCTTCCGCGAGCCGGTTGAGCCCGTCCTCACCGTCTGATCG
>JAJDAB010000425.1 GCA_029262095.1 Candidatus Hydrogenedentota bacterium | reverse complement strand
CCCGGCCTGGGTAGCGAGTTCGTTGAGTCGGCGTTTAGCCGTGACTACACCATGATCATGGGGGTCGTGCTTTTCTATGCGACGCTCATTCTGTTCTTGAATTTGTTGGTTGATGTCGTGCAGGCGTGGATGGATCCGCGTCTACGCTACGAGTAAATTGCAATGGCGACAGCACCCAACACGATAATCGATCCCAACCTTGGCGAAGTGGAGCAAGGCTCTTCACTATGGCGCGACGCGTGGCTACGGTTGCGGAAAAACAAACTTGCGGTCGCAAGCGTAGTTATCCTTTTCATAATGCTATTGCTCGCCGTGTTCGTACCTATCATGTCGCCCTACGGCATCGAAGTACAGAATCTCGAGCTCGGACCTACCCCACCGCAAGCGAGCCACTGGTTCGGGACGGACTTGCTCGGCCGCGATGTATTGACCCGCGTGATGGACGGCGGACGTATATCGTTGATGGTAGGTTTTGCTGCGACGGCAGTGTCGTTGACCGTTGGCGTTCTGTTCGGCGCGATATCAGGCTATTTGGGCGGGCGTATCGATTCGTTCATGATGCGGATCGTCGACATCCTGTATACGCTACCCTTCACCGTCTTCGTAATCATTCTCACCGTGTACTTAGGACGTAGCATCATTTTGCTGTTCATGGCGATTGGCGCCGTCGAGTGGTTGACAATGGCACGTATCGTGCGCGGCCAAGTCATCTCGATTAAGCAGAAAGAATTCATCGAAGCGACATACGTCATGGGCCTGAGCACGCGGCGCATCATTCTTCGGCATCTCATTCCAAACGCACTCGGCCCGATTATCGTATACACCACGCTGACAATCCCGCGCGTGATGCTCTTCGAAGCTGTGCTTAGTTTTTTGGGACTCGGTGTGCAAGCGCCACAAAGTTCCTGGGGATCGCTCATCAAAGACGGTGCGGACCTCATGGAAGAATATCCGTGGTTACTAATTTTCCCGAGTATGGCATTGTCCGCAACCTTGTTCTCGCTGAATTTTCTGGGCGACGGTCTGCGCGATGCGTTAGACCCGAGGGCGTCAAAGGACTGATAGGACGGTTGTTCGCGTCGATCGACTACGCGCCGGCTGCTATTCAGTTATTCGCAAGCTGCGCCACCATTAGACACCTCGCTTGATAAGGCATCGACGGCAACGGCTTGAACGGCGCTGTGTCGACCAGGGCAAACCCCATGCGTTTGTAAAGGGTTCGTGCGCGCATATTTGAATCCCATACGACGAGACTCACGCTCGGGTAGCCTCCCGTACTGGCTTCGTCGAGAACGTGTTGAACCAACGACGCACCAATGCCTTTTCCTGTGTGCTTCGGAAATACAGCGATGTTGGCTAGGATGATTGTGTCGGAGTCAAGTTGGCGTCCTCGTATGCGCAGGCCGAGTCGAATCCGACGAACCACAGCGCGTACTACGGATGTCCGACCGAGGCCAAGGTTGTTGCGGAGCGCGGGCAAGACGTTCTTCTCGGTCGCAATGAGATTAGGCAACGAAATTGCGTTAGCGGCCCCCGCAAATTCGCCGTCCGATTCGGCGACGATGAAGCGGCGGTAAGAATAGGGCGTACTCTGCAGGGCAGACAACGCGGCGAGAATAGTCTCAGCGGAATGATCGCGTTGCAAGTCGTTGTACAAGAATTCGAATGCACCGCCACCGGCAAGACAGCATACCCGTGCGATGTCCGCACTGTCTTGAGGCGTTGCGTCGCGAAATTGCGTAGTCATATGGTGGAGCGATCCGATATGGGCAGATGCCAAAAGGCCCCGCGAGATGCTCGCAGGGCCGGATAGATTATCGCTGCGGGTCGATCGCTAAGCGACGAGTGCTCTGTTTCCGAGAAAACTGAAGATCAATCGCAGCAGAAACGATAACAAGCTGATAATGCTACCGAGAAACGGCTCCGATGCCATTGCTGGCAGATCCGACGATTTGCGCGTAATGTATTTCATAGCGAATACCCTTCTTCCAAGTAGTGTGAATAGCGACCATTACCCAGTGTACTGCTGATATTTGAGTCTGTCACAAAAAACGCGGCCCCAGATAATAGTCCAGGGCCGCGCTTTGCCAGCAAATGTCGGATTAGATGACTGGAATACCCGGAATTCCGCCTGATATCAATCGGAACAGAAGCAAAATCAATCGAATGATCAACGACAAGGGATTGGTTGAAAATCCCCCGAACGCCTCTGCTGGCCGACTTTTCTGAAACGCTTTCAAATTCATGATCCGTCCCTTTCTCCTTGAACAGCTAACCTAGCGAAAACCCTACTCCCAATTCGGCTAAGCGATACCCCACGGGCCGAACTAGACTAGTCTATCATGTTAGGCGGTTTGCGCTTGCTTCGGTGCGATCTTAGCGCTTGGGCTACCGGATATAGTCGTCAATTGCGGTTCGCAATGTCTTCCGAATCCACTCTCGTTTGGTGTCGTCCGTTTCCAGCAAGGTCATGCGGAATCCGTCGTGCGAACACTGGAATCCGGAAAGGGGTACGACAACGATTCCCGTGGCGCCCATGAGGTAGTAGACGAATCGCTTGTCCGCCGCGACATTTTCGACCAACGACTCGATTCGTGCGCGAATCTTGGGATTGTCGATTGGCAACGTTTGGTGCCCGTTCAATACGCCTTGCTTGAACATGACCGTAAAGTAGAAGGCGCCGCTTGGTTTGTTTGCGATGATCGCATCGCAATCCGCGAATGCGTCGTGCATTTCTTGCGCCCGGGCTTCGAACATGCGTTCGCGCCGATCCAAGTGCCCGGTGTACCGTTTGTCCCCGACGATCAGCGGAATAGACATCTGTGGCAATGTCGTTGACGAGACCTCGAGTCGTTTCGAGGCAAATAAACTTTCCACGTAGGTCGCGAAGTTGGCGTCGCGGTGTTTATTCAAAATTTCAATCCAGCCGCAGCGCGATCCCGGCCACGGATATTCCTTGCTGATGCCACGCATCGCGATGCC
Source organism: Candidatus Hydrogenedentota bacterium (assembly GCA_029262095.1). GTDB lineage: Bacteria > Hydrogenedentota > Hydrogenedentia > Hydrogenedentales > SLHB01 > JAJDAB01. The sequence continues at coordinate 1,054 of JAJDAB010000425.1, read as the reverse complement.
CGGCACGTCGCCAATCCACTCGCTGAGGTGCAATCTAGCGTGGCCGTTGTACACGATGTGCGCGTAGATTTCGTCCGTGATGATAAAGAGATCGTGCTGCCTCGCGATTTCAGCAATCTCTTCTAGCATATCGCGCGGATAGACCGCGCCGGTCGGATTGTCGGGTGAAAGAATGAGAATGCCTGCAATGGAGTCGTTGTATTTTACTTTGTAACGGATGTCATCGAGGTCCGGCAGCCAGCCATTGTTCGGGTCAAGATCATAAGTGAGGTGGTTGTAGCCCGAATGCGCGGACTCGGCGGAGGAGTGTGTGGAGTATGCTGGCGAAGGACCGAGAATACGCGCCTCGCGTCGTAGGAAACCGTAGATTTTTCCAACAGCATCGCCAAGGCCATTGAAGAATAAAATGTCGTCTGTTGAGATTTGGACGCCGTCTTTGCGGGTGTTTACTCGGCTCGCCAAGAACTCGCGAACTTCTAATACCCCCGCTGAATGGCAGTAGCCCCACGATTCGGGGCGGTCCACCAGGCCATGGATAATGCCTCGCATCCATTCGGATACCTGCTCGCCTTTCTGCACGGGATCGCCGATATTTTCCCAGGTAATTTCCTGACCCAGCGATTCAATCTCGTGCGCGACGCCTACAATCTCGCGGATTTCGTAACTGAGATTACCGGCACCGACGTGTACGATGTTTCTGCGCATTCTTAGATCCGTTTAGTTGACCGCTGGCCCTGGTAATCCGCTGTTCATGCATACCCATGGGCGTTTCGTGTAGCCGAATAGAATACGGTGGGATCGCAGTTTTGTTCAATGCGCTCAATAACGAGGCCGCTTACTCTTGGATGTTGACGCAAATCTTGCCGAAATGGCCTCCTTCCGCCATGAGTTTGTACGCCGATGGCGCGTCGTCGAAGTGGAAGGTCTGATCCACAATAGGCCTTATTTCGTTGGTGGCTACCGCAGCGTTCATATCTTCAAAACTCCGCCGGGAACCGACGATCACACCCTGGATTCGCACGTCTTGCATCAGGGCCGCCGTTAAGTCGAGCTT
>JAJDAB010000424.1 GCA_029262095.1 Candidatus Hydrogenedentota bacterium | reverse complement strand
CCGAGATCACCATGTCAATCATGGCGAGACAACATTCGAAAAATCCGGAGTTCGGTTACGCGCACGACTTCGTGTCCAAGGTCATGAAGGACGCATTACCCGAAATCGTTGCGCAAGGCGTTAAGGTCGTATCGAATGGTGGTGGAGTCAACCCGGAATCATGCGGCCGTGCGCTCGAAGCACTCATTAAGGAACTTGGCCTCGACCTGACCGTCGCCGTGGTCACCGGCGACGATCTCATGCCGCGTGTTGACGACCTTCGCGCTGACGGCACGACTGAGATGTTCACCGGCGCGCCAATGCCAGAGGCATTCATGAGTATGAATGCGTATCTCGGCGCCTTTCCTGTGGCGGCCGCGTTGGCCAAAGGCGCGGACATCGTGGTCACGGGCCGAGGAGTCGATAGCGCGGTGACACTTGGGCCTTGCATCCACGAGTTTGGCTGGAGTACTGACGACTATGACCAGCTTGCAGGCGGCAGTCTTGCGGGCCATATTATTGAATGCGGCGCGCAAGCTACGGGTGGTCTGTTCACGGATTGGGATATCGCGGATGATTGGACGAACATTGGGTATCCAATCGTCGAGATTAGTCCCGACGGAAGTTTCATTGTCGGGAAGCCTGAAGGTACGGACGGAATCGTTTGCCCCGGCGGAGTCGCGGAGCAGATGGTCTATGAAATTGGCGATCCACAGACGTACATCCTTCCCGATGTGGTCTGCGATTTTTCTGAGGTCAAGATTACAGAAGTGGGGGACCAGAAGGTCAAGGTTATTGGCGCTAAAGGGTTGAGGCCCACAGACACCTTGAAGGTGTCCGCGACGTATTTCGATGGCTTTCGCATCATCGTTGGCGTCAATATCCGTGGAATTGATGCCGAGGGCAAAGCCCGAAAGACCGTTGAGTCGGTGCTTAAGCGTTCCAGGAAGATGCTCAAAGAAATGGGTGAAGCCGATTTTTCCGAAGTGCATTCCGATTACTTCGGCGCTGAATCGGAATACGGGCCGAACGCGCGTGTAAAAAATGCTCGGGAAGTCTGGGGACGCCTTGCGGTAAAACATTCGAACGTTGAAGCACTCAAGCTCCTACTCCGCGAGATGACGTCGTCGGGCACTTCGATGTCGCCCGGAACGACCGGCGGAGGAGGTGGCCGCGCCACGCCATCACCTATCGTGCGGCTATTCTCGTGTACGGTGAAGAAGAACAGCGTTTCGCCCGTCGTCCATTTCAAGGGCGAGAGCTGGGAAGTGCCGATTGCAAGTGGTGAAGCGCTGGATATGAGCGCTATTGCCAGGCCGACAATTGAGGGTATGGTCGCCGACGGCGACACCGTCGAAGTACCGCTCGTAAAGATTGCGCACGGGCGCAGTGGTGACAAAGGCAATCATGCGAACATCGGCATTATTGCGCGGAAGCCGGAGTTTTTTCCGATCATTCGCGAACAAATCACGACGAAAGTCGTAGCGGGTTTCTTCGCGCATTTCTTGGAAGGCAAAGTCGAGCGTTGGGACTTGCCCGGAATTCATGCCGTTAATTTCCTGCTGCACGATGTATTGGGCGGAGGCGGTATGGCGAGTCTGCGCCAAGATCCACAGGGAAAAGCATACGCACAGATGCTGCTGGACTACCCGGTCCGAGTCCCAAAATCGCTCTTGGATTCGTAACCTAAAACCCATTTTCATTTTCTGCGCGTTAGGAGATAGGCGTCAATGCCGGTGTTAGAGTCAAAAGTCGATTCACGATCCGAAGCCTACCAACAGAATCGATCCGATATGTTGGAGATGCTGGACACGATCGCGAAGCTGCACGAAGAAGTGGCGGAAGGCGGCGGAGCCGAGGCGATGAATCGATTGCGTTCACGCGAGAAGCTGCCCATTCGCGAACGTATCAGCCATGTGCTCGATCGCGATTCGCCGTTTCTGGAGATCAGCCCGCTTGCGGCTTGGTGCTCGAACTACAATGTTGGGTCCGGCTTTATCGTTGGCCTTGGTGTCATCAATGACGTTGAATGCCTGATCCTCGGCCACGACCCTTCAGTTCGGGCCGGTGCATTTAACCCGTTTAACGCGAAGAAGTTGATGCGCGGCCTCGAAATCTCACGTGACAATCGAATCCCGTACGTGCAGTTCGTGGAGTCCGCCGGTGCCGATTTGCGTGGTGAGACCGACGGCGATCCCGATGCGGCGACGAAACGCGAGGTAAACCACTTCGCAGAGTCGGGCCGATTGTTCTATGAAATCACCGAGCTTTCCAAAATGCGTATCCCCACGGTTTCAGTCGTATTCGGTTCATCCACGGCCGGCGGTGCGTATCAACCTGGCATGAGCGACTACAACATCTTCATCCGCAATCAGTCCCGCGTTTATTTAGGTGGGCCGCCGCTTGTAAAGATGGCGACCGGTGAAGACGCGGATCACGAAAGTCTCGGCGGCGCCGAAATGCACACACAGGTCTCCGGCCTAGGCGATTACCTCGCCGAGAATGAACTCGATGGCATTCGAATGTGTCGTGAAGTGATTGGTCACTTGAACTGGCGGAAACACGGTCCCGGAGCGACATTGCCGAACGATGAGCCGCTCCACGATTCCGAAGACTTGCTTGGTCTTGTTCATAAGGATTTGCGTACACCATTCGACATTCGCGAAATCATCAGCCGCATCGTCGATGGTTCGCGATTTGAAGAGTTTAAGCCTTTGTATGGTCCGACGTTGGTGTGTGGGTGGGCGTCGATCGATGGATATCCAATTGGAATCCTAGGTAATAATGGTGCCCTGTTCTCTGAATCAGCGGAAAAGGCGGCGCAATTTATTCAACTCTGCAATCAAATCGATGTGCCGTTACTGTTTCTCCATAACATCACGGGATACATCGTCGGCACCGAATTCGAACAGCGAGGCATAACGAAAAACGGTTCAAAGATGATTAACGCGGTATCCAATTCCACGGTGCCGCACATTTCGGTCATCGTTGGTGCGTCGTACGGTGCTGGAAATTATGGCATGAGTGGTCGCGCCTTTGGTCCGCGGTTCACGTTTATCTGGCCGACAGCCAAGATTGCGGTCATGGGTCCGAAACAGATGGCCGGTGTGATGTCCATCGTTCAACGCGCGGCGGCGGCGCGTCGTGGCATCGAATTCGACGAAGACGCGGACAAAATGCGCGCCGCGATGGTCGAGCACTATGCCGAAGAACGATCGAAGGGCCTTTACGCCACATCGCGAGTATCGGACGACGGTATGATTGACCCACGCGATACGCGAACTGTCATCGCGATGGCGCTGTCAGTTTGTCATAACGAAAAAGTGGAAGGCGCTAAAGGGTACGGCACATGGCGGATGTAACAGTGACCAAGACCATCACACGACTACTCGTCGCGAACCGAGGCGAAATCGCGCGCCGAATAATTCGTGGAGCGCATTCTATGGGCATCGGAACTGTAGCGATCTATGCGGATGGCGATGCGGATGCACCGTTCGTCAGTGAGGCGGATCAGGCGGTGCCGCTTCTAGGCCGCACATCGACTGAGACGTATCTCGATGTAGCGAAAGTATTGGAGGCCTGTAATCGAACGGGAGCCGATGCGGTTCATCCCGGCTATGGGTTTCTCGCGGAAAACGCTGACTTCGCCAAAGCGGTTCAAGATGCTGGACTGATTTGGGTGGGTCCGCCGCCGGAAGCCATTTCGCTCATGGGCGACAAGCTTTCGGCGCGAAAGTTGATGGAAAAATCCGGCGTGCCGATGTTGCCTGCGGCCGAGATCAAAAAGGGCGCAAAAGTTGCCGCTGCGGCGAAGAAAGTTGGTTATCCGATATTGGTCAAAGCGTCTGCGGGTGGTGGCGGTAAAGGTATGCGCATCGTTCGGTCGGAAGACGAATTGCAAGATGCCATTGACGGCGCTCGTCGAGAAGCGGCTGCAGCGTTCGGCGACGACACGATCTATCTCGAACGCTGGCTGGCCTCGTGCCGCCACGTGGAGATTCAAATCCTCGGCGATTCCCATGGAAATCTTGTGCATTGTTTCGAGCGCGAGTGCTCCATTCAACGTCGACACCAGAAAATTATTGAAGAAGCGCCATCGTCTGCGGTGACGCCTGAAATTCGCGAGAAGATGGGCGCTGCCGCGATCGCCGCGGCTAAGGCGGTTGGCTACTGTTCGACGGGTACGGTTGAATTTCTTTTGGATGGCGAAGAGTTCTTTTTCCTCGAAGTGAATACACGGTTGCAAGTCGAACACCCGGTCACGGAAGAAATCACGGGCCTCGATCTCGTGCGCGAACAGTTGCGTGTGGCGCAAGGCGAGACGTTGGGCTACGGTCAGGACGCATTACGCATTTCCGGACATGCAATTGAGGCGCGCGTTTACGCCGAAGACCCAAGCAACAACTTCTTGCCGGCACCGGGAACGGTCATCGTATGGGAACCGTCCAAAGCCGCTGAAGCGCGATTTGATTCTGGTGTCGAATCAGGCAGCGTTATTGGTGTTGAGTTTGATCCGATGCTGGCCAAAGTCATTGTTCACGCACCCACGCGCCGGGAGGCGTCTCTCCGGTTGGCGCGCGTATTGGAGACGACGCGTATACAAGGGATTACTACCAATCGCGATTTTCTCGTAAGTACGTTGAGGCATGTGGCGTTTCTTGATGGCGATACGACCACCGACTTTATTGACCGTGTCGCGCCTCAGAGTAGGCGATCCGTCACGAGCGAAGAACTCGCGGAATGCGGTATTGCGGTCGCGATGGTGGCGCAAGGCCGCCGCCGCGAGGGTGCGCGCGTGTTGAAGACCATTCCCTCCGGCTGGCGAAATTCGATCATGCCACCCGAATCGATTGTGTTCCAACATGGCGACGACGAAATCACGGTAAACTATCGTATTCAACGCAACGGTCATTTTGATGTCGACGTTGGAGGCAATGCCTATGACGTCGAACTCCACCGCTGGGCTCGTGAAGAAGTCGAGCTCGTCGTCAATGGCCGCCGCAGTACCACTGCGGTAATCTCGCACGGCGATCAATGGATGGTCCACGGCGTAAACGGCGATGTCGAACTCCGCGAGTTACCGCGGTTCCCAGTCGCCGGAACGGAAACCGTTAGCGGCGGACTCGTCTCGCCCATGACCGGCAACGTCCTCGCTACGCATGTCACTTCAGGCGATGAGGTCGAGAAAGGCCAACTGCTCCTAGTCCTCGAAGGCATGAAAATGGAATACCAGATCGTCGCGCCTGAAACGGGAATAGTCTCCGTCATTCACGTTCAACAAGGAGACCAAGTCTCCCATGGTGAACTGCTCATCGTAATCGAGGGCGGGGAAGCGAATTAGCGACCCCGACTTTTAGAGCAGGTTCGAGACTGTTGTGTGGCTGTAGCTCATTGTATTTTTTCGCCACGCTTCGACGAGGAAACAAATAGACAAATAGGGAGACAAATAGGGACAGTAACCAATTCTTGTTCCTGCCCTTTAACACGCCCACTGCGTGACGCGACGCGTGCTGGTTTGCGGTCTTCTCGCAAACTTATGGGATTCAACCTGCCGTAAATGCCTCAGCATACCCAATGAACAATCCGCTTGGTGTCTCGGATTCATTGGTCCAAACACGATGGGGTTCATCGCTCTCGGTCTACTAGATTGCCGCGCTGCGCCTGCAATGACGGTTTTGGGGTAGCTGCTAGATTCAAGGTGTGACACCGGGTTGCCAGACGATAGGCCGAGGAATTTCGCCGTTGACCGCGCGTTCAATCCAGGAGCGAACGCTTTTATCATCTTCTGTCTTCAATGCCTTCTTGAGTGCGTCTTTCGCGTCCGTCGATTCGAAGTGGCCGAGCGCAGATGCTGCAACTCCACGCAATGGAGCGAGCGGGTCGTGCTGAAGTATCGCAGCGAGCCGTTCGATCGTGGGGTGGATCTCGAAACTTGAGGCTAGGTAGCAGCATTGATAACGTCCGTTAAATGGTTTTGATGCGTCTTCCGCGTATTTCAACGCGGCGTTGACAATCTCCTTGCGTTCAACCTCGT